>DAOVDO010000084.1 GCA_030669525.1 Dehalococcoidia bacterium
GTAAGCCCAGAGGAATATCGCCCTTATCAACCTGAAGCAAACCTGGTGCCGCCTATGGCTGTGGCAGGAGAAGGATACCGCTTTCATGTTACTGGCCTGACACATGATGAAAGGGGATATCCTGTAATGTCCGTTGAGGTACAGGATCGCCTGGTACGAAGGCTAGTAGACAAGATACGAGTCAATAGAGGCGATATAATAAGGTATAGAGAAGTTGAAATTGAGGATGCTGACATCATCGTCTGTGCCTATGGAATTACTGCACGCATTTCCCAGATGGCAGTAAAGATGGCAAGGGATGAGGGAATCCAGGCAGGGCTGATACAATTAGTAACAATATGGCCCTTTGCCGAAGAGAGGATACGAGAGCTATCGTTGCAAGCTAGGGCATTCATAGTGCCCGAAATAAACTATGGGCAAATCGTACTGGAGGTGGAAAGGTGTGCCGGAGATAGAGCCAGGACAGTACTTGTGCCTCACATGGGTGGGAGTGTACATTCTCCCCAGACCATACTTGAAGCGATACGAGAGGCGTCACGATGACTAACGACATGAATAAGGAAATATTTTCAATTGATAAATACCTGAGACAAGACCGGATGCCTCATATCTGGTGCCCTGGCTGTGGAATCGGTCCGATTGCCAATTGTTTTCTTAGAGCTATTGACCGTAGTAATATAGACCCCGATAGAATAGCACTAGTTTCTGGAATAGGTTGCACAGGAAGGGTAGCCGGCTATATTAAACTGGATTCTTTTCACACAACTCATGGCCGCGCCATCCCATTCGCTACTGGCTTAAAACTGGCAAATGATGATTTAAATGTGGTGGTATTCTCTGGAGATGGAGATCTAGCAGCCATAGGAGGTAACCATCTGATACATGCTGCGCGTCGCAATATCGATATGACAGTAATATGTGTAAACAATTTTAATTATGGGATGACCGGTGGGCAGGTAGGACCAACCACCCCTTTTGAAGCGCGTACTACTACCAGTCGCTACGGTTGTTCCGAATATCCTTTCAATCTGCCCTATCTATTATCGGCAAGTGGTTCGTGCTACGTGGTACGGTGGACTGTGCTACATCTACGTCAACTGGAGAAAACTATCGCTGAGGCTATGATTAAACCTGGTTTTTGCTTTATAGAGGTGATCAGCCCCTGTCCTCCAATATTTGGCCGTATGAACAAGAGGCCGCAGGGGTTGGACTCAATGCATTACTATCAAGAAAAAAGTATCATACGAAATGGTGCGGATCCTAAAGATGCGGGTATAGAATTAGGCGGTCCTATTATGGTTGGAAAGTTCGTGGATAGGGAATGCCCAACACTCAGGGATCATCTACTTCAGGTATGTGACAAAGCAAAGGGAAAGTCTAAAACGTAACTGTATAAGAGGTAGTCCAAATTCCTCAGTTAGCTGGCATGGAGGAATAAGTTAATGAGCAGAAAAGAAATTAGAATAGCTGGATTTGGTGGCCAGGGCATTGTACTGTCTGGTTACATAATAGGCAAGGCTGCTTCGATATATGATAAGGGTTTTTCCACACTTACACAAAGTTATGGGCCCGAGTCTCGTGGCGGCTCCTGCCGTGCTGAAGTGATAATTAGCGATGTCCCTGTAGATTATCCCTACATGGTTAACCCACAGGTGCAAGTTATATTGTCACAGGAGGCTTATGCTATATATGGACAAGGAGCACCGTCGAACTCTTTGATAATAATAGATTCGGGTCTGGTTAAAATCGATTCATCCCATAATCCTTCACCTCTTTCCATCCCTGCCAGTCGCATGGCACAGGATATAGGGCGTTTGATAGTGGCTAACATTGTCATGCTGGGATTCCTTGCAGCAAATAGCGATATAGTATCCCGGGAAGCTTTGAGGAAATCCATTCTGGACTCCATACCACAAGGTACGGAAAACCTAAATATGGAAGCCTTCGAGCTGGGTTATAAATATGGTGTTGAGCATGGCAGTCAAGCCTGATAACGGGTTATCTGGGTGTGCTGCTATCATTGGCAATAGTATTGCTGCAATACAGGCGGCGCTTACTTTAGCCAATATGGGGGTTGCAGTTCAGTTGGTTACAAGTTCCGCGACACTGGACTGTGATGGATTTGATAGTGTTGCATTAGAAAAATCTTCCCATAATCAGCATTTAGTATGGCCTCTTCTACTGAGGACATCAGTTCATCCTTTAGTAACTTTGCATACCAATGCCAAAGTTGAATCTATAGAAGGTGAGAAAGGTGATTTTAAGTTACGAATAGTACATTATCCCCGTTATATACGTGAGGACCTGTGTACTAGCTGTGGCCGCTGTCAAGTTGAATGCCCGGTAAAAGTAACCTCGTTTTCAAGAGGTCGAAAGGCAACGCATAGTGCTATACATGCCCCGCTTATTGATGTCAGGTCTGTTCCATCAGCTTATGTCATAGACAAGAATGGATTTGCTCCATGCCATGTGGAATGCCCCCTTGGAATTAACGTTCAGGGATTTGTTTCACTACTAGCGAACGGAAAGATTGATATAGCGCTGGCGCTGATTAATGAAGCAGCTCCATTGAATGGCATATTGGGTCGTGTTTGCAATCATCCCTGTGAAAATAGCTGCAATAGAGCAAAAGTTGATAGCCCTGTCTCTATAAGGGCGCTTCATCGCTACGCTGCGGACAATGCTTCGGGTGGCATCAAATACACACGAAAATTTCCCGCCAAGTCTCGGGAGGGGAAGATAGCTATAGTAGGTAGTGGTCCCGCAGGACTAGCCGCTGCCTGGGAGCTTACCAGACTGGGCTACTCACCGACTGTGTTTGAATCTCATGGTGTCATCGGTGGAATGCTGGCGACAGGCATTCCACGTTTTAGACTTCCAAAGGAAGTAAGGGAGCGTGAAATCGAAGCTCTCAAAGACCTGGGCGTTGACATAAGGACAGGGATAACCGTGGGGCGTGACGTGACCTTTGTCTACCTCAAAGAACGCGGCTATCGAGCATTTTTCCTAGCTATAGGTGCCCAGCTGAATAATAAACTTGACATACCAGGTGAGGGACTTGATGGAGTGGTGGATTGCATGTCTCTTCTGCTGAGCTTGAACCTGAAGGTTGATACTTTCGTAGGACAAAAAGTGGTAGTTATTGGTGGTGGCAATGCTGCAGTCGACGCTGCACGTAGTGCTTTTCGATCAGGAGCTAAAGAAGTCACCATCTTATATCGCCGTAACAGGACCGAGATGCCAGCCAATGCTGAGGAGGTGGAGGAAGGAATTCAGGAAGGGATAAAGATAGAATATAACACCATACCGGTGGAAATTCTGGGAGATGGAGGAAGGGTTGCTGGAATACAATGTCGGCGAACAAGGCTGACTGAGGAGATTATGGCGGATGGTAGACATGGAGTCGAAACGATACCTGAAACGGACTTTGTGGTGGAGGTCGACCATGTAGTTGTGGCTGTAGGGCAGTCGCCTAACGCTTCGCAATTAATTATGGGTAATCTGGAAACCAAAGGAGATACAGGTATCATACAGGTAAATCCACTGACGCTTGAAACCAGTATTCCTGGAGTTTTTGCTGGCGGTGATTGCATTAGTGGTCCCAACAATGTCGTAGAAGCTATGGCCGCGGGGCTAAGGGCTGCGGAGTCAATAGATAGGTATATTAGGGGGAAGGATCTTGAGGCAGAACGTTATCTCAAGAAGCCACAGGTAGCTGAGGTCGACATTGATAAAATTGAGGTGTCTCCTTATGAAAGAGCGCGTATGCCAGTTATTCGGCTTGGAAAGAGACTCAATAGCTTTGAGGAAACAACCACTGGCTTATCGGACGATACAGCGCAAAGAGAAGCACAGCGTTGCCTCAATTGTGCTTTATGTAGCCAGTGTATGGAGTGTACCAGGGTATGCGAACTGAATGCAGTATACCATGATGAAAGTGTCAGCCAGTTCGAATTGGCAGCACAGTTAATACTCAAATTTCCTACTGGCGATTTAGAGAGCAGTACTCTGGCAAACAATCATGACATGGAAGCTTTGGTAGAGGGTATTCATGTAATTACTCCGAGCAGTAATGGAGACCTGGATGGGCAAATTATGAAGGCAATGGCGGTGGCTTTAGAGACTGCTATTGAGATCATACCAAAGGAAGAGGAGAAAGCTGTGGAGGAAATCCAATCACAGGATTTGACAGAACCTGAAGCGGATTTGGAAAATGTCTGTTTAAACCTGGACAAATCTGGATATGAAAACAAGCGGTTGGGCGTGTTTTTATGTAACTGCGGCAGTAGCATCAGCTCGATTCTAGATTTTAGGACAATATCCAGGAGGCTGTTTGAGATTTCCGGGGTAACTTGTATTCGGGAGATAGCTCAGGCTTGCACTGAAGCTGGAGCCAGGGAGATAGCCGAACAGGTGGTTGAAAGGCAATTGGACCATGTAGTACTCGCAGCTTGCAGGTGCTGTAACCTGGAGCAGGTTTGCTACAGCTGTACTGATAGACGAGTACTGTGCCAGAAGTATTTGAATAAGTATCTTATCTTGCCACATAACACTGTTTTGGAATTTGTTAACATTCGTGAACAGTGTGCCTGGGCACATAGAGATGACCCTCAGGGCGCCACGCGTAAAGCGGTACAGATAATCTCATCGGGTATTGCTCGTGCTAAGCTTATTAAGCCGGTAGCTCCTCTGGAAAGGTCGATTCTACCTGGTGCTCTAATTATTGGAGGGGAAACTACTGGTATGTCAGCAGCAAGAGCACTGGCATCTCTGGGATTTCAGGTTGAGCTTTTATCTAGAGGAAAGTGTGGGAATGACGAGGATAAACCCAGCGAGATAGCCCAATCTACGGCTGGTATGGCTGGATGGGAAGGAGTGACGGTTAAACCCTGGCCTGAGACAATAGAACTCTGTGGCACAGCAGGGAATTATGAAGCTGTTTTGAAATATGGCTCTCAAGTCGACCATATTGAGGCTGGTGTGGTACTGGTGGATATACAAGAGCTAAATGAACAGCCAGGCTCTATGATCAGCACAACACCCAGCGGCGGGTTACTGGGCAGGATCATATCACGAAAATGCAGTTCAGGTCGTATTACCGATATGGCTGACGATTATCTGCGTGAGGTTACCATCGGAGATTTGTCTGGTGTGTTTCTGATACCTCCTGATGGCTCTAAATCATCGCAGGAACAGGTATTTCGCGGGCT
>DAOVDO010000074.1 GCA_030669525.1 Dehalococcoidia bacterium
GACGAGCGGAAGTCATGGCATCAAAGGCATCAGCTATAGCCAGAATGCGAGCTTCCAGGGGGATACTTTCACCCTTAAGCCCTTCAGGATAACCGTTGCCATCCCACCTCTCATGGTGATATAAAATGCCACCCAGGCAAGGAACGAGACTAGGTACATTACCCACAATATTTGCTCCCAGGCGAGGGTGAAGCTTAATCTGGTACCAGTCCGCATCGCTTAGCGCTTCAGTCTTATTAAGTAGCTCATCAGGGATACCGATCTTGCCTACATCGTGGAGCAAAGCAGCGGTGCTTATCCTAGATACTGTCTCGGGTGGTAAGCTAAGCGCTTCAGCCAGAGCTACGGCGTAGGCATTAACCTTCCTGGAATGCCCATAGATATAAGGATTCCTGGTGTCCACCGCTGAGGCTAAAGCGTAGACCACGCTCAGGCCTGTATGTCTAGCATTCGCTCCTGCCTTTCCTACTGGTTCAGAGAGGATTTGGGAGGCACGATAAATACGATTGCCACCTGTTTCTTTGGCATGATAAAGAGCAGTGTCAGCTGCAGTAACAAGTTCATCTAGCAACACACCATCAGAGGGATAGCTAGCCAAACCGATGCTACAGGTTACCCCAGCCTGTTTTGCCTCCATAACAGCGACAATCCGCTCCCGAGTTCGCTCAGCCACCACGCAAGCATCTTCATCCTTTGTCTCGGGTAGGACAACAATAAATTCGTCTCCACCATAGCGAAAAGCCTTATCAGCACTCCTGATAGAGTTCCTGATAATCCTCCCTATTTGATTTAGAAGTTTATCACCCGAGGGATGCCCGTATATATCGTTGTAAGCCTTAAAATTATCAAGGTCAATCATGAATAAAGAGAACATGCCACCGTATCTGGAACACCGTGCAAGGTCATCTTCAAGCTGCTCTTCAAAATAGCGGCGATTGAACAAACCAGTTAGTTCGTCAGTGCGGCTTCCCTGTTCAGCCTTAAGATATAGCTGAGAATTCTTGACCGGCGTAGCGATCTGCGAAGCTAAATGCTCCAGGAGGCGTATTTCTGCCTTGCTGTAAGCATCAGGCTGGTAGCTGGCTATGATTAAGCTACCAATGCCCTTGTCTTTGGCAATCAAAGGTAAGTGAACGATGGAGCGAATTCCTTCCTTGATATAATGCTCTGCGGTCCAAAACATCCTCTGTTCCGTCAGGTCAGCTTCATATAGGGTTTTCCTTACCTTGCTTACCCACTCAGTAGTTGTCCCCTCAAGTGGTATTCGTTCTCCTGTCTGTCTCACCGGGGGTACCTCACCGGACAAAGCCACATTGTAAAGGTAGTCTTCCTCAATCAAGGCAATTGCGGCATAGTTAACGCTAATAACTATCTTCAGTTCTTTAACGAAGCTTTCAAATATATCTTGTATATTCATGTTGGAGGTGATGATTGCAGTCAGACGGTTAACGAGAGTTAATTCCTCATCCTGCTCTAGTATACGTTCATGGAAATATTGCTGTTCCAGTCCCGATGCTACACGAGCAGCAACAGACTTCATTAAATCAATATCCTCAACAGTATAAAGCTTGTTATTCTGTTTATTGCCTGCGGCTAAGATAGCCACAAGCTCCCCTCTGTTTATTAAAGGAAGGAACATCTCTACATTTGCCGATTGAATCTGTTTCTTTTCATCCTGCCACATAGATTGAAATTGAGGGAGGGTAGCGAGCTCTCTATCAGTTAACGTCTTGCCTTTCTGCCTGAGCCAGGTTATGATGGGACTATCCCTCTTTAATTTCAGCCCGTGCATAGGATTATCCTCCCTGAGAGGATAGTTAAATCGAGCAGCAAAATCCCCTTTCCCGTCTTGAGGTAGAAACAAACACGCTCTCTGGCAACCTACAGATTCAGAAAGGAGGGGCATAAGCTTATTGCCAAATTCTTCCAGAGTGGAAACATCGTATATTTTGCGGGTAAAATCAAATAACCGCCGACGATGACCATATCTCTTGCCGACGAGGGATTGCTCCATCCTGCTCCCCAGGGCACCGATCAGCCAGTAAAAGAACACAGCAACTAGAATTGCTATGCTGCTACCAGCTATTATCGCAGACCGGTTGATATCAAAGCCGATTAGCCTTTGCGCCAGAAAGAATAAACCTACATAAGCCCAAGCCCCAACAATACACACGCTCAGCCATATCAGCCCGCGCCGAAAGACGACCCTGACATCCAGCAAGTGATGCGCTATCACAGCGTAGGCTAAAATGCCGGCAGTGATAAGATTGCCAAGATGACTTATGGGATACTCTCCGCCGCCAGGAGCAAAAGAACTCAAAGCAAAGCCAAGTAGAATAGCAACGCCAAGAAGCAGATAAAAAATCTGGTTACGCTCCAGTGGGTCAGCAGGGGCTTTAAGTTTTCGAGATAAAAGGTGGATATCCCTGGCAATAAGGGTGAGGAGGGCAAAAACTACAAGGATAAACCAGTTACCATAGGCAACAGCTATGCCGCCAGTGGTAACATCAATGCCCCGGGGAATGTAGCCCAGCGCTGCCAGAACAATACAGCTTACCAGCAGGACATAAGCAAACGGTATCTTGAGTCTTTGAGAGCTGTAGAAGGAGCGTAAAGAATAGTGTCCCTGGATTCCCATCCAGATGGCAAAGCAAAGAACGCCGTTAACCAGAAAGAGCTTATCCGGCATGAAGAAATCGCTGCGAAAGAAGGTGTCAGTCAGGCTCCACAATATAGCAGGAATCAAGAATAAGAAGGCAAACCTTTGCTTTCTATCCCAGGGCCGGTTAGCCAGCAAAATGACCAATAGGGGAATATACGCGATAGTAGCAATTAGAGGAATTAAAGCGTGACTATTCATATAATAATATTATTGACATAAGTTGGGAAGCTGTCAACGAGGACTAAAGTAACGAGGACTAAAGTAATGAGGACTAAAGTAATAACAAAAGGCGGGATAAATCCCACCACTACACAGTTGAGTTATGGTATCTTGTATAGCCAGTAGGCCTAACTTAATGCTCGGCTACTCGCTCGGCTTCCCTCGCAGGCACCACCTCAACCTTCGGTGCCCCTAGTAAGGAAAGAACTTCGTCTGAAGGATTAATATGGGGTGGCTTGAGATGCCCTAAAACAGCACCCTCAGCCTGCCGCTGAGCTATGTAGCTGGAGAAGGCACCCTGGGGAAGCAAAGTAACCTTTATCGGTCTTAAGCCAAGCACAGCCTCTGGATCTCCATAGGCAATGTAAATATTGTAGTGATAGACGCTGTCCAATTTTACAAGCTCGTCATATACTGCTGCGATGACCTTCTCACTTGTAATATAGTTATCCTTCGGCTCAATATAGATATGCAATGCTGGTTTATCCTCAATTGCCTCCTTACGCGCCGTCCAATCTGTGTAGGGAATGCCGGTGTTTTCAATTGCCTGCCAGATTAGTTTCTCTGTTAGATGACCAAACCCAGTAATATCAATGAGTTCATCGGCACGTCTCTCAAATACCATCTGCGGTAGAGCAATGTTCAGCTTCTCATTCCGCAGTGAGGTAATCCTGATCATGTCGCCGATTCTATATCTGGTCATAATGCCACCATGAAGGTTGGTAATGACTATCTCGTAGTTCTCGCCAGCTTTCACCTCATCCAGCAGGATAGTTTTCGGCTCATAGGAATGGTCTAACTGCCATTTGCCCCACTCCTTCTCGGGAATGAACTCCAGGAAACACAGGTTAGGAACGAAGGTCATGCCTTCATAATCCCAGGTTTGCATGGCATAAATACCGCCTTCAGTGCCAGCATATACTTCGAGAGGATATCTCCCCCATAGCTCATTCACCCTTTTGCTGAAAATAGCACTGTCGCTACCACCACCTATAATTCCCTTAATAGACCAGAGATCTTTGGGAAGCATAGGACGATGAGCTTGTCTGCTTTTGATTAACGCTTTCATCACACGGAATAATGCCCTGGGGTGAGCCAGCAAGGGACGAACATTTATTCTTCCCGATTGCTGTTTGATTTGTTCTCCTACAACAACCAGGACAGAGGGTAAACCACCAAAGCCATCGAGCCCCTGATACAAGGCTTCCTTAAAACCAACCTTTATCCTATCCTGGAAAGATAACCCCTCTGCGTTAGAAGGCAGTAAGTCATAGCCAATCGCCTGCTGTAACAGGTAACCAGCAACACCGGTCCCATACTCTGGAGGCCCCATAGTGTATAATATCTTGAGGTGCTCCCTAGCCTGGGAGACATCACCTCGACCATCGCAAGCGGCAAAGAGCGCCACTGCACAACATACCTTCTCATATTCACGCGCGAAGTCCTCCGACATAGGCACCCATTTAACATCATACTCCCCCGTTTTCCCTGAGGTGCGCACCCAGCGAGCTGGCTTTGCCGGCAGTACATCCTCCCTCCTCTCTGCAAGCTCAGGGAGATAATCAGCATAGGTAGTGAGCGGTACCTGTTCACGAAATTCCTCCACAGTGCCTGGCATAGTTTTGTGCATCAGCTTCCGACCCAGCCTACAGCTCTTCAATAGCTCGAGCTGCTCCAGCAGCAGCCGCTTCTGTATGGTCATAAATTGCTCCAGACTGAGGTCAATAAAGCCACAGCACATCTGCCATAGCTCTTCCTGCCTCCCCTGCCGCAGTAAATCAATTGGTCTCGTCATAATACACCTCCCATATTCCTCCGTGTCATACTGTCTTCCCAGCGCCACTCTCACCTACCCGAGGCATATCAGCTATTATTTCAACATTAGACCGCCAATGATTCATCGATACCACGCTCTCTAGTACCATAGTACTATGGTACTAGTCTACCATAGCGATGGCCGAAAATGTCAATTGAGTGTACTTGTTCATTATGATTAGTGATATCTCTGAAAAAGCCGACCGTGTCAAGTTTCCCAAGCAGGTCACTTCCTATATATCTCTCGGTGTCGATAAGGCACAATATTACGTTCAGGCTGTGGGCTGGACCTTCCCTGGTGGCAGTGTACCCGCTGTAGTTACCTCAGGCAGAAATGCTGCCCGGTTGGTATTGAAAGAGGCACAATAGCAAGGCTATGACACAAAAGCCTGAATTGTTGAAAGAAGTAACCTTTGTCCATTTCGTTTACTGGCTGGCTTTGCTGAAATTTCCCCTTGCTTTTGAATTATAGGGCATTTAACATCTGGGCGGATTGTGCAGCCTCATGGGTGGCTTTCCCTGAGTATTATAGAGGAGCCCCGTCATTGTGACGGCATCAAGACTACCTACGATGGGGGGAAGTATGTTTTAATGTATAGAAATATCAACTTTGAAGGAGCGATAACGGGTGAGAATGGCCTCACCGCAAATTGAAATGGGAAATCCCGCCTAAATTGTTACCTTCAATTCCATTCTAGAAAGGAGAAATCCATGAATTTCGAGCAATTGCTATACGAG
>DAOVDO010000029.1 GCA_030669525.1 Dehalococcoidia bacterium
CACTTGTATAGTAAGAGCAAAGTATATCTACTGTGGGAATAGGAGAAAACGGGTTTACATAGGCAGTTTTATAGCGGGGAATAACATATAAGTCGCTTGAGGCCGCATCGATATTAGGTTAAAAGGCTAGCCACTATAGTATTTAAAGGATGGGTAAGCATTGCTTTAGCTCATAATCAGTTACTTGACTACAGTATCGATTCCATTCTACTTTTTTATTCTCGATAAAAGTATCAAAAACGTGTTTTCCTAAAGCCCTTTTCACTAATTCGCTGCTCTCAGTAAACTTTATAGCTTCATACAGGCTTCCTGGAAGCGTACCTATACCCTTTTCCTGCCGCTCTTGCTCAGTCATTTCAAAAACATTTTTCTCAAGAGGCGGTGGTGGATCATACCCTTCCTCAATCCCTTTCAGCCCGGCTGCCAGTATGACGCTGAAGACCAAATAGGGATTACAAGCAGGGTCAGGGGATCTGAGTTCAATTCTGGTCGCCGCTTCCTTCCCTGGCTGATATTCGGGTATCCTGATTAAATCAGCTCGGTTTCTCCGTGCCCATGTAATGTACACCGGCGCCTCATAGCCTGGGAGGAGACGCTTATAAGAATTCACCCACTGGTTAGTAATAGAGGTAATCTCAGGTGCATGTTTTAATAACCCAGCAGCAAAATGTTTAGCTATCTCGGATAGATAATGCGTGTCCTTTTCATCAAAGAAGGCGTTCCTGCCACCTTTAAACAATGACATATGGACATGCATCCCGCTGCCATTTACACCAAACACAGGTTTGGGCATAAAAGTGGCATAAACACCATGTTTTTGAGCCACCTGTTTGACTACCAACCGGTAGGTCATTACACTGTCTGCCATAGTCAAAGCATCGGTATAACGTAAATCTATCTCATGTTGACTAGGAGCAACCTCGTGATGACTACATTCTACGCCAATGCCTATTTGCTCCAGGATAAAGATTGTTTCCCGTCTTAGATCTGTAGCTATATCAGGAGGGGTTAAATCAAAGTAACCACCTTGGTCCAAAAACTGTGTTTTCTCTGAATTTTGAAAGTAGAAATATTCTAATTCAGGACCAACATAGAAGGTATAACCCATATCCATAGCTTTTTTAAGGTTTCTTTTAAGCACATACCTGGGGTCGCCTTCAAAGGGCTGTCCTCCAGGCCAGTAAACATCGCAAAACATCCTGGCTGTACTTTGGTGCTGCTCTGAATGCCAGGGAAGGATTTGGAAGGTAGCAGGGTCAGGTAAAACCACCATATCGCTCTCATCAATACGTGCAAAGCCTTGAATGGATGAGCCATCAAATCCGCTTCCCGATTCTAAAGCCCCCTCCAACTCTTTAAAAGTAATAGAGAAGCTCTTTAAAAACCCCAAGATGTCGGTAAACCATAACCTAATAAACTTAACATCTTGTTCCTTGGCTATCTTGAGAACATATTCCTTGGCTTCGGCTCTATCCCTGCTAATCATTAATCCTCCCTTCCTTTCGGGGATAATTTCTCTCTCATCAGACCATAAATTAGGGCAAAAGTCAACAATTCCATATAAAACCCAAAATTTACCCTGGTTTCATATTCCAAAGGATTAACATTTTTCCCCCTCCACCATTTTGAGAAACCTCTCAAACAAATACACATTATCCAGTGGGCCTGGTGATGCTTCTGCGTGGTATTGGATGGATAGGAGAGGTATCTCCCGATGGCGAAGCCCCTCCACAGTACCGTCATTTAGATTTACATGGCTAACCTCAAGCCCACTATGAAGGCTTTCGGCATCAATGGCATAACCATGATTCTGTGCTGTAATGTAAACCCTGCCTGTCTCCAGATCGCGTACAGGATGGTTGGCACCATGATGCCCAAATTTAAGTTTATATGTTCGCCCACCAAGCGCTCGCCCTATAAGCTGATGTCCCAAACAGATGCCCATAATGGGCTTTATCCCAATAAGTTTTCTCACAGTGTCCTCAATATAACCAAGATTAGCTGGGTTTCCTGGTCCTGGGGATAAGATAATGCCGTCTGGCTTCAATCTCAAAATATCCTCTGCTGAGAATGTAGAAGGAACAGCAGTCACTATACAGCCAAGCGAGCGCAATATTCTTAGTATGCTATATTTCAGACCACAGTCGACGGCAACAATGTGCGCTGAGCCAATAGTTCCAGCCTCATTCAGTGAGTCATAAAAAGTTGGACCCTTCTCCCATCGGTATACAACTGAGGTACTTACCCCTCGGACGAAATCTACATCATCGTAGCGAGGCAAGCTTCTTAACCGTTCGAGCACCTCATCTGCAGGTTCGCTTAGCGTTATAGCTCCCATCTTCACTCCCACAGACCTTAAGCGGCGAGTCAGGGCACGTGTGTCAACGTCACTGATGCCAGGGATGTTGTTTTCAGCTAGATATTGGCTCAGCGTTTTGGTGCTTTGCCAATGGCTTGGCGATTGGCAATATTCACGAACCACTAAGCCACTTATCTGGATTTGTCTGGACTCAATATCCTCAGTGTTTATCCCATAGTTTCCAACAAGAGGGTACGTGAGAACTACTATTTGCCCGGAATAGGAGGGGTCGGTGAGTATCTCTTGATATCCAGTCATACTAGTATTGAACACCACTTCACCATAAGCCAGGATTTCAGCGCCAAAAGAGTAGCCTTCGTAGAGTGCCCCGTCTTCTAAAACCAAAACTGCTTTCCTAGCCATTATTCATATCGATTTTTACAACGACAGAGTAATCTTTGCACTGAATGCATCATGATGGGGCTCGTCCTACTATAAATTTTGATGGCAGATATGTCTTCATCTCTATCTTCTTACAGGAACTCCCCTTTCAGCTAGATAGTCCTTTGCCTGGTGAATTGAATAAATACGGTAATGAAAGATACTGGCAGCCAGGACAGCATCAGCCTTACCTATGACTAAAGCTTCATAGAGATGCTCCAAATTACCTGCGCCACCGCTGGCAATTACAGGCACCGATACTGCCTCGCTGATGGCACAGGTCAATTCTAAATCATATCCAGTCCGTTGACCATCAGCATCCCAACTGGTAAGCAGCAATTCTCCAGCACCAAGAGCAATAACCTGCTTAGCCCATTCAATAGCGTCAATACCCGTTGGCTTTCGCCCACCATGAGTTAAAACCTCCCATTTAGGCTTACCTTTGCTATTTATTCTTTTGGCATCGATGGCCACCACGATACATTGAGAGCCAAACTTCTGCGCTCCCTGGTTGATAAGCTTAGGGTCGAGCACAGCAGCGGTATTAATGGTTATTTTATCAGCCCCTGCTTCTAAGACGCGCCGCATATCACTAATACTACGCAGTCCACCACCAACGGTGAGCGGGATAAAAACCTGTTCTGATACACGTTCAACCACATCCACCATAATATTGCGCCCCTCAGGACTAGCACCAATATCCAGAAAAACAAGCTCATCAGCTCCCTCTTGATAATAGCGCGCCGCAAGCTCCGCAGGGTCACCGGCATCATTCAGGTGTGTAAAGCTCAAACCTTTAACCACTCGTCCTTGAGTAACATCCAGGCAAGGAATAATCCTTTTATTTAACATCGTGCTTCCACTGAAGAAAAAGGTTGTTTATCTCGCCTGTTTCTCATTGGCTATAAGCTCTTTGCGAAGCAATATCCAGGAAATAGGCATGGAATCTTAGATCCGAACTTAGTTCAGGATGAAAAGCTGAAACCAACAAATTTCCTTGCCTGGCAGCGACAGGAGTGCCATCAGGAAGGCTAGCCAGGATTTCTACCCCAGGAGCAGTCTCTACAATAATAGGCGCCCTGATAAATACAGCAGGGAAAGGAGCCTTACCAAAAGCCGGCACTGATAAGGATGTTTCGAAGCTATCAATCTGTCTGCCAAAGGCATTGCGCCTTACTTTTACATCCATAGCCCCAATGGTCTCTATATCTAAATCGAGAGCGCTTTTTGCCAGCAGAATCATGCCAGCACAAGTTCCAAACATAGGAAAACCATCTTGGGCTAGCCCTCTTATCACCCCCATCAGACCATAGCTCAGCATCAGTTGACTAATAACGGTAGATTCTCCTCCAGGGATGATGAGTCCGTCTAAGTTTTTAAAATCTCGAGGTAGGCGTATAGCTAATGCTTCCACTCCCAATTTTTGTAAACTAACCATATGCTCAGCAAAAGCACCTTGCAAAGCGAGGACACCAATCTTCCTGTTGTTATTCATCTCCACTGCTCCGCCATAAATTGGTTACTCACCAGCATATGTTTATCTCCCACTTAGCGCCCTCTTCAGGAAGTTGGAATATAGTTTCAATCCATGGTCACCACTCTTCTCAGGGTGAAATTGGGTTGCTACTAAATTATCCTTAATCACCATACTACATATAGGCAGGCTATAATTCGTTGTGCCTGCCACAACTGACCTATCGTCAGGCTCAGCATAATAACTATGGACAAAGTAAAAATTTGCTTCATCAGGTATACCGTCAAAAAGAGGGTGAGCAATCGTCTGTTTTACCTGGTTCCAACCCATGTGGGGAATCTTAAGCCCCAAGGGCAGTCTTCTTACAATTCCAGGAATCACGCCCAGACATTCATGCCAGCCTCTTTCTTCAGTGCCTGAGAACAAGACTTGCAAGCCAACACAGACAGCGAAAAACGGTCGCTTCTTATCAATCAGTTGACGAATAACATTAGACATCCCCAATTTCTCCAGACTAGCTATAGTATCTCCTGCGGCACCAACACCAGGGAGGATAACTGCAGCAGCATTAAACACATCCTCAGGATTGTTTGTCACCTTCGATTGGTAACCTAGCTTCGCGATAGCATTAACCACGCTACGCAAATTTCCCGCACCGTAATCAATTACAACAATCACTTCATCATTCATAAGGACTGCGCCCACTTCACGGCATTCACGAAAATCTGGAAGCCATCCTCGTATTTCTTGGCTCCTTGTCTCGTCCACTGCGGATGCTGGATGCCTCGAATAGACCGTTCGGGATGTGGCATTAAAGCAAAAACACGCCCTGAAGCATCACAAATACCAGCAATATTTGCTACTGAGCCGTTGGGATTATGGGGGTAGCCAGCCTTACTGTTTCCATTCTCATCGGCGTAATACAACACTACATTCAACTCGGATAAGCCCTCAGGGTCAGCTACAACCTTCCCCTCGGCATGGGCCACAGGAAGATACATTAGCTCTATGCCTTTAGTGAATACGCACGGGCTTTCCCTGTTCACATTCAAGTGCACCCATCGGCACTCAAACCTACCCGAATCATTCGCCACCAAGGTTAGTAATGGCTGTCCAGCTCGTAACGACCCAGGCAGAACACCAGCCTTTACCAGCACCTGGAAGCCATTACAAATTCCTAAAACCAGCCCTCCACCCTCGATAAACCTTTCTATATCCTCACCAAATCTTAACCTAAGTTCATTGGCCAATACTTTGCCTGCGGATATATCATCGCCGTAGGTGAATCCACCGGGAATAACTATTATCTGATAATCGGAGAGCCGTTGTTCATGACGAATCAATTCACCAACATGAACTAAGGAAGTTACCGCCCCAGCTTGTTGGAAAGCAAAGGCAGTTTCAGCATCACAATTTGTCCCTGGGGCACGTAGTATTAGTGTTCTTACTTTGCTCATTAGCTCTTACCAGCGTATTGGTTTCTGCCACGCCTGTTTTAATTCAGCAAGAGATTTGGCCACAATTTTTCTACCATTCACTCCGTATATCTCCAGCATCCCGGAATTGGAAACTCGACCAATAGTAGCTAAGTTAGTAGTGCTCATTATCTCCTCAAACTCACCTTTGCTCTCTGGCGCCACTTCAACCAAGAAGCGACTATTTGATTCCGAAAAGAGTATGAAATCATCTCTCTCTATAGGTTCACCGAGTGGGATACGTTCCAGATACACTGTAGCACCTAATCCCCCGGCAAAGGCCATTTCAGCAAGGGCAACACCGAGGCCACCTTCACTTAAGTCATGGCAGGCTCTGACCAAACCTTTCTCGGTAGCCAAACTCAACTTATCCATCAGCTCCTTGCCCTGGTGTGGATTTACCTTAGGCACTCTATTACCTATAAAACCATGCATTCTGAAATATTCCGCTCCCCCAAGTTCATTCTGGGTAGTGCCAACAATGTAAATCAGGTCGCCTGCCCTCTTGAAATCCATCGAAATCACCCGGTTCACATCTTCCATAACGCCAATAGCCGAGATAAGCAAGGTGTGGGGAATGGAGATAGTCTTGCCTTCAAACTCAAATTCATTATTGAGACTATCCTTGCCCGAGATAAACGGGGTCTCGTATATAGTAGCTATATCGTAGCAGGCCCGGGCTGCTCGAACCAAGGCACCCAGCATATCAGGTTGATTAGTATTACCCCAGCTAAAGTTATCTAGCAGAGCTACCCTTTTTAGATCACCTCCAACAGCTATAATCTGCCTTAGTGCCTCATCAATAGCAGCTGCAGCCATCCAGTAAGGGTCTATCTCTCCATATTTGTGATTTATACCATTGGATACTATTACGCCCATCTCTGAATCCAAGATTGGCCTAACAATAGCAGCATCGCCTGGTCCATCGCTATCCCTGCCCACCAGAGGTTTGAGCACACTAGTTCCCTGCACCTCGTGGTCGTATTGGCGTATTACCCATTCCTTGCTACACACATTCCATGAGCCAAGAATTTGAAGTAAAGCTTCACCTAAGTCCTGTGGCTGAGCAAAATCAGGCTCAGCATACTGTGGCTGCTTCCACATCGCTTCCCTCTCCACCTGCGGCCGACCCTCATGCAAAAATTCCATGCTCAGGTCACAGACTAAGTTCCCTTGATAAAAAAGCTGAAGCCTTCGGTCGTTAGCAAACTCGCCGATGACTGTCGCTTCAACACCTTCAGCAGCAAAAAGGGTCAATAGTTCCTCAACGCAGTGCGGTGGGACAGCCAACACCATTCGCTCTTGAGATTCAGATATCCATATTTCGGAATAGGACAGCCCAGTATATTTCAGAGGAACCCTATCCAGATAAACATGTACTCCAGTTTCTGCAGCCATCTCACCTACCGCTGATGAAAGCCCACCACCACCACAGTCGGTTATCCTTGAGTGTAGCCCACGATCTCTGGCCTGAAGGATGACATCAATAAGTCTCTTCTCCACAATGGGATTGCCAATCTGAACTGAGCTAGAGGAAACTGTGGTTGACTCCTCAGTAAGCTGTTCTGAGGCAAAAGTCACACCATGTATTCCATCACGCCCGGTTCTGCCTCCGGCTAATACTACTAAGTCACCAGGTTTCTGTCGCCCTCTTCTTGATAGGTCTTTGGGCAACAGCCCCAATGTTCCACAGAAGACAAGCGGATTAGTCACGTATCGTTCATCAAAGAGTATGGCGCCGTTAAGCGTAGGGATTCCAAGGCGATTAGCATAGTCAGCTACTCCAGCCCGAACACCTTTAAAAACACGACGCGGGTGTAACACGCCCCGCGGTAACCTATTATACGAAAAGTCAGGAGGTCCAAAGCAAAAAACATCGGTGTTTAAGATGGGCTTGGCACCCAGCCCAGTACCTAAGGCATCACGAACAACGCCACCTATACCAGTTGAAGCTCCCCCATAGGGCTCAACTGCCGAGGGGTGGTTATGAGTCTCAACCTTAAAACAAAGAGCCCAACGACCATCGAAATCGATCACGCCAGCATTGTCTTCAAAAACAGAAAGACACCACGGCTTGTTTAGTTCCTCAGTCGCTTTCATAATAGTACTCTTGAGTAAGTTATCTATAGTTACATCGCCAAACTTGATTCTGCCCTTGAATGTTTTGTGGACGCAGTGCTCAGACCAGGTTTGGGCTAGTGTCTCAAGTTCAGCATCGGTAGGATTACGCCCTTGGTGATTAAAGTAAGTAGTGATTGCTCGAAGCTCGCCATTGGTAAATCCAAATCGTCGTCCAATTCTCACAAGTCCAACTTCATCTACATCTAGAATGTTTATCTTCTTTAGCTTGAATTCATATTGGGGGCTTACAGGGAAACTTCTTGGTTCTACTTTAACTAGGTGCTGGATAATTGGATTCACTAGTAATCTATTGCATATTGTCTCTAGCTGATGTTCATCTAGTTGCCCTTCAATAATGTAGCGCCTTGCCGTTTTAACTGCCTTGACCCCCCTCACACCCAAATCCAGTATCGCTTTCATAACAGTCTCTTCTACAGGGTCAGTGACGCCAGCATTGTAAGCCACCTCAACAATGTGATAGTCGGTGCCGACATTGCCCTTATTCCGGGAGGTTGGCTCATACCGGATCTCCTGAGCCACCGGGTCAGCCAGAAGGCCGCGACAAACCAGGTCTAGTTCATCAAGTTTAAAATCTGCATCTAGCCAGTATATATCTACTACGCGAACATTGGAGACTGTCGCTATTCCCAGATCATATATATCCTTGACCAAACTAAGCCCTCTAACATCCGGTAGGTGATTCTTCAACCAAACTTCCACTCTATACATCAAAACAGACTCCCTTCAAACTAAGCCATAAGTAGTTAACTTCATACTATCTTTACCGCGGTCCCATAAGCTACCATTTCAGCAGCCCCAGACATTACCATTGAGGTTACGAACTTATAAATAAATTATTTAATCTCTGAAGCGGTTGGTAATGGGTAATCTTCTATCTTTGCCGAAATCCCTGGGAGTTATCTTTATACCTGGGGGAGCCTGACGACGCTTATACTCATTCCTGTCCACCAACTGAGCTACCTTCGTGACTATCTTACGGTCAA
>DAOVDO010000080.1 GCA_030669525.1 Dehalococcoidia bacterium
CATAAATGTGGCAAGTAAGAGGGCAAGATAAAATACTGGCCCTGTTAAATCACAGCCTTGAAGAGCAGAACATTGCTCATGCCTACCTCCTGGTAGGACCAAGCCACGTGGGCAAAAGAACCCTGGCACTTAACCTGGCCCAGGCTCTTAACTGTAATGACTCCAATCCTCCCTGCGGTCAATGTCGTTCCTGCCGTCGAATTATTGAAGGCAAGCATGCCGATGTCACTGTCATAGACCTTGACCTATGCCGCCGAATAAGTAAAGAGACAGACCCCGAAGATACGATATCCAGAACACAAATTGGTATCAGCTGTATAAAAGAACTCCAACGGTTGGCTAATTTACCAACCTATGAAGGAAGATATAAAGTCTTCATTTTTGAAGAAGCTGAGTCCCTGTCCACCGCAGCAGCTAACTCTTTGCTCAAGATACTGGAAGAGCCACCACCCAATGTAGTCTGGCTTCTGCTGGCTGCCGAGGAAAGACGCCTCCTGCCCACAATAACTTCCCGATGCCAGCGGCTGGAATTGAAGCCCATGCCAGAGAAACAATTAGAGCAAACGCTCACTGAATTCTATAATATTGAACCCGATAAGGCAGAACTTCTAGCTCATCTATGTCATGGTCGCCTTGGCTGGGCATTATCCGTCCTGGCGGATGATGGTATACTCTTTCAGCGGTCTCAAACTATTGACAGGCTAATCCCTTTATTAACCGCCAGCCTGGGACAACGCTTCGCTTATGCCCAGGAACTGGCTACTCAATTCAGCCAGGAACGGAAACCTGTGATGGAGATAATGGAAACCTGGCTCAGTTGGTGGCGTGACTTAATGCTTATCAAGAGCAAATGCAAGGAAGCTATCACTAATGTAGACTATGAAGCTGTCCTGGAAAAACAGGCCAGTAATTTATGCCCGAGTGAGATTAAAGACTTCGCTGATAACTTATTGTTGACAGAGGAACAAATCTTCAGGAATGTTAATGCCCGGCTGGCATTCGAATCACTGATGCTTAATATGCCTAAAATCCCACTTCGGGCTAAGAGAGGTAATCATAATGGCTAATATAATCGGAGTCCGTTTCCAAGCCAGAGGCAATATATTCTACTGCGATGCTGGTGATATACAGTTGCAAGCCGGCGACATGATAGTAGTGGATACCGACCATGGTCCAAATTTGGCTAAGGTAACCATACCCAAGGCTTACCCCAGAGACAGGGGCAAAAAGCCACTGCTACCGCTAATACGCCATGCCCAACCAGAAGATCTGGAACAAGCCCGACAGGACAGGGAAAAAGAAGCAGTTGATAAATGTAGCGAACTGATAAAACAGCTTGGCTTGAAGATGAAACTTCTATCAGCTCACTATGAATTCAGCGGCGATCACCTTACTATATTCTTTAGCGCCAAGGAAAGAATCGACTTCCGAAACCTGGTTAGAAAATTAAGCCACAGCCTTAAAATACGTGTGGAATTGAGGCAAATAGGACCAAGAGATGAAGCTAAATTACTGGGTGGTATAGGTAAGTGCGGTTATCCCTTGTGTTGTCAGAGCTTTCTCACCGGGTTTACTCCTGTCTCCATTAAAATGGCCAAACTGCAGGAGCTTGCACTAAGTCCTATGAAGATATCAGGCATCTGTGGGCGGCTTCTCTGCTGCCTTAGCTACGAAAATAAACAGTACGCAACTATAAAGGAGAAAATGCCTCAGGAAGGCAAGGAAATATCAACACCCTTCGGCAGAGGCCAGGTGATAAGCACCAGCTTGCTGAAAGAACTGGTAATAGTTAAACTGCTTGATAGTGATAAAGTTAAGGAGATACCTCTCAGTGAAATAAATCATGAATGAGGCAGATATTTCCGCCACTCACTATGAGTGCCAAGATAGTGATAAGGAATATAGAAACCATCATTGCGTGGTGAGCGAGGCTCATGAAGTAGTTTCATCCCGGCTTCCTCAGGTGTCCTGCCACCTTTACGGCGATTACAGAGCTTACAGGCGCTGACCACATTCCCCCAGGTGTGCTCTCCACCCCACCAACGCGGGACAACATGGTCTAAAGTGAGTTCCTTTGTCTGTCGACCACAATATTGGCAGGTATAGTGGTCACGATTAAGCACCTCGAACTTGGTCAACTTTCTTTGATAACGTGGACGCTTGACCATATAAACGAGGCGAACTACCGAAGGTACCTGAAAAACCTGTGTAACGGAATGAAGCTCTCCCCGGCTATTTTCCAGTACTTCAGCTTTACCATAAAAAACCAGCATTATAGCCCGACGTACACGACACAAGTTCAACGGCTCATAACTCTGATTAAGAACTAAAACAGGCAGATTTACCATTGGCAACCCCTTAGCTGTAACGCTTGCTTATTCTAGCAGCCATCATTTTCCAATTGCAATAACTCACCTCAATCTGTTTACAACCTGAGGTAACATATATAACGATTATACCCCCAGCTAATAATCAGGCTACTCGGTATTACTAACCTGTCCAATTAATTTAAGCACTCTCGCTCCCCGCTCAATAGAGTCATCATAATAGAAGCTAAGCTGTGGAATACACCTCATTTTTAAACGAGGAGCCAGCCTCTTGCGTAAGAATCCGCAGGCTGCATTAAAACCCGCCAGCATCTCTGTTTTATCGATTTCACTCCCGAGTATGCTAACATACACTTTGGCATACTTAAGGTCAGCTGAAACTGTAACCTCTGTTACCGAGATAAGATTACCTAGCCTTGGGTCGTTAACCTCTCGCTCAAGTAATCCACTGACTTCCTGTTTGATAAGCTTGCTTAGTCTTTCAGTACGTCTGGACATTCCAGCCTCCAGTAAATTCCCTATCCCCTACTCGGAGCATAGCAGAGAATCTCAGAGATTATTCAGCATATCGCGCTCCACTTATGACAGCATTTGATAGCCTAGCTCACCCTCTCCCTTCCATAAAACTCGATAATATCACCGACACAGAAATCAGTAAATCCTTCTATGCCTATACCACATTCAAGGCCAGCAGATACCTCCGCAGCATCCTCCTTGAAACGCTTTAAGCTGGAGATTCGAGACTCGTAGATTACTTCATTTTTCCGCAACACTTTGACCTTGGCATCTCGCCACACTTTGCCCTCTTTAACATATACTCCCGCCACATTGCCCAGCTTACTGCTGGTGAATATAGCGCGTACTTCAGCACGTCCACCAATTACATCTATATAAGTCGGCTCAAGCATTCCTTTCAATGCTTTGCTCACGTCCTCCTCCAGCCTGTAAATTACATCATAACGCCGAATGCTTATCCCTTCCGCTTCAGCTACCTGTTGCGCTCCTGGTGCCGGATTGCTATTAAACCCAATAATAACTCCCTTTGAAGCAGCAGCAAGAAATATATCACTCTCTGTTATACTGCCACTGGCAGCATGTATAACATTGGCTCTTATCTCCTCTGTGCTTAATCGTTCTATGGAATTCTTTATTGGTTCGATGCTGCCATAGACATCTGTCTTTAAAATAATATTGAGTTCTTTGACTTGCCCGTTACTTATTTGTCTGGAAAGGGAGCTCAAATTTAAAGGCACACGGACTCTTCCAGTTTCATACTCATCGGCAATATTTCTTGCCTGGTGTTCATCAGCAACTACAGTAAACAACTCCCCCGACCCTGGGACGCCATTCATTCCCAGGATTTCCACTGGAGTTGATGGCCCAGCCTTCTTAACTCGCTTTCCATTGTCATCAAACATAGCTTTGATTTTACCCCATATGCCACCAGCTACTACGATGTTACCTACTTCAAGGGTACCTTTCTGAACCAGAAGAGTAGTCAAAGACCCTTTGGTCTTATCCAGCTTAGCTTCAATAACAACTCCTTCGGCCACACAATCAGGATCGGCTTTTAGTTCCAATATATCAGCAACAAGGAACAGATTCTCCAACAAATCCGAGATCCCTTTCCCTTTCTTCGCTGAAACAGGAACACAAACAACATCACCACCCCATTCTTCAATAATTAATCCCTGCTCGTAAAGTTGCTGCTTCACACGATCAAGATTGGCATTACGTTTGTCAATTTTATTAGTAGCAACCAATATACTTACCTCGGCAGCCCTGGCATGGTCTATAGCCTCTATAGTCTGAGGCATAACACCATCATCAGCAGCAACCACCAGAACTACAATGTCAGTTGCCCTTGCTCCACGAGCCCTCATAGCGGTAAAGGCCTCATGCCCTGGGGTATCCAGAAACGTGATTTTGCGACCATTAACTATGGCTTGATAAGCACCAATGTGCTGGGTTATAGCTCCCGCTTCACGAGCAGTCACGTTGGTTTTTCTGATAACATCGAGCAGGGTTGTCTTACCATGGTCAACATGCCCCATTACAGTAACCACGGGAGGGCGAATTTGTAGTTTATCTCCTTCTTCGCCTTTACGAGAGGATGATGCCTGTTGCTCTATTTTTCGTTGAACCTGATAGCCCAGATCCTGAGTTACCATGGCTGCAGTATCGAAATCAATAGTTTTATTTATACTGGCCATGATGCCCTTCCTCATCAACTGCTTAATAACTTTCACAGGCTCTACCTGCAAGGTCTCAGCTAACTGCTTCAGGGTTATTGAAGGTGGAAGCTCAATTTGTGGCAAGGCTGGTTGATTTTCTTCAGCCTTATTTCCTGATTTTTGGTTAGCCAACTGCTCCATTTTTCTATTACTCAAATCTAATCTCTCCCTGGCAAGCTATTGCCGAAGTCCATTAAATTTTGGCGATTATCGACTCCAAGCTTTGTTCGTAAAACATGCTCCAAACGATTCCCCTTCAATCCCATTTCCCAGCAATCCTTTTTAGGGCATAAATAAGCACCTCTACCTGGTTTTTTTACTGACAGATCCACCTCGACAGCTCCACTGTCTGTTCGTACCAGGCGAACCAAATCCCTTTTATCCCTCGCCTGCCGGCAGGCAATACAAGTACGTTGAGGTATATGTTTATTCTTCTGGCTCATCTTCCTCGATGTAAACCTTCTTCCCCTTACGCCCTTTGCCCTTAGATTTACTTTTTTCCAATTTTGTGTCTTTCCCAGTACTTGGTATTCCCGTTCCCGGTCTTCTTGGTAAAATATCTTCGGCAAATCTAATTTGTGGTTCTCCCCCAACCTCCACAGAAGAAGCTCCCGTAGCCAATTTAAATTCTTCGCTTTCTAAAAGCGTAGTTATATCCTGTACTTCACCCTCCTCTACCAGTCCCTGCCCTTCAGGCTCAGATAGAACGGCAGAAAGTACTTCACCCTCCTCCAACTCCTCACCTATCTCAGGCTCCTCACCAACCTCGTGTTCCTCAACAACCTTACGCTGTTTACCGATTTCTTCCAAGCTTA
>DAOVDO010000063.1 GCA_030669525.1 Dehalococcoidia bacterium
TCGGGGACTGGATGCCAATCGTATGGGGCGAAGGTAGTATTCCAGAAATTTGTGGCTGAAGTTAGGAATCAGGGATTGGATGGTAAGGTGGAAGTTAAAGCCACTGGATGCCATGGATTTTGTGAAAAAGGTGTTGTGGTCATCATACTACCGGAGGAGATTTACTACCTTAGTGTAAAACCTGACGATGTCTCAGAGATTGTCTCCAGGACATTGGGAAAGAAGGAGATAATCGAACGACTTCTGTATACAGACCCCAACACAGGGAAGAAAAAAGCAAAAGAGTCGGAGATCCCCTTCTATAAAAATCAAAACCGCATAATATTTGGAAATAATAAGTACATAGATCCTAAAGACATAGAGGATTATATTGGCTTGGGGGGTTATGGTGCTCTATCCAGGGCTTTGTCTGAGATGACCCCAGAGCAAGTTCTGGAGGAGGTAAAGAGGGCAGACTTGAGAGGGAGAGGTGGAGGGGGATTTCCAGCGGGTGTTAAATGGGAAACTACTAAGAAAGCTCCTGGTTTGCCCAAATATGTAATAGCTAACTGTGATGAAGGGGATCCTGGCGCTTATATGGATAGGTCTCTTATGGAAGGGAATCCGCATAGTGTGATTGAAGGGCTTATTATTGGAGCTTATGCCATAGGTTCTTGTAAAGGCTTTATGTACGTTCGTCAGGAATACCCGCTGGCATGCGAAAATGTGGAAATAGCTCTTAAACAGGCAGAAGAATACGGGCTCATGGGAGAAAATATCCTCGGCTCAGGATTCAATTTCAATGTCGAAGTACATCGAGGAGCCGGGGCATTCGTATCCGGGGAATCAAGCGCTCTTATGAGTGCTATAGAGGGAAAAGCAGGTGAGCCAGGGTTGAAGTACATCCATACTGCTGTACAGGGCGTTAAGGATAAACCCACCTGCCTGGGTAATGTTGAGACATGGGCAAACGTTCCCTTCATTATCAATAGAGGTGCAGACTGGTTCAATTCTATAGGAACGGAGACAAGCAAGGGAACAAAGATTTTTTCCCTGGTGGGCAAAGTGAACAATACCGGCCTGGTGGAAGTTCCTATGGGCATGACTTTAAGGCAGATTATTTATGACATTGGTGGAGGAATCAGGGACGGGAAAGAATTCAAAGGAGTTCAAACTGGAGGTCCTTCCGGGGGGATAATTCCTGAGAAATATCTGGATACCCCTGTTGACTTTGACCAGCTCACCAAACTGGGGTCAATGATGGGCTCCGGGGGCATGGTGGTGATGGACGAAGATACCTGCATGGTGGATATGGCAAGGTATTTTATCGAATTCTGTTGTGGGGAATCCTGTGGTAAATGCATACCCTGTCGTGAAGGGTTGAGGATGCTACGTGAGATTTTGACTGATATTTGCCAGGGGCGAGGTCGAGAAGGAGATATAGAGGCAATTGAAGATATAGCTGAGGTTATGAGGGATGCCTCGCTCTGTGCTCTGGGGCAAACGGCAGCCAATCCTGTACTCACCACTTTAAAGTATTATAGAGAAGAATATGAAGCGCATATCAATCAAAAGCGCTGTCCAGCTAAGGTCTGCAAGAATTTAATCAACTTTTATATTGACCCTGAGAAATGCCAGGCCTGTATGATATGTTTGAAGAATTGTCCTGTGGAAGCAATTAATGGTGGTAAGGATTTAGTCCACTGGATCGACCAGGAGAAATGTACCAGGTGTGGTACATGTTTTGAAGTCTGTCCACCTCGCTTCAGTGCTGTGATTAGAAGTTCAGGGGAACCTGTGCCGCCACCTCCGCCTGAGGGGACCGGGGTTGTTCGCAAGAAAGGAGGATGAATGGAAAAACTGGTGACTTTAGAAATCGATAAGCAACAGGTGAGGGTGAGGGAGGGGATGACTGTTTTGGAGGCAGCAAGGGAAGCAGATATTAAAATACCAACGCTATGTTATCACGAGAAATTAAAGCCTTATGGTGTTTGTCGGATTTGCAGCGTAGAGGTGGAGAAAGAGGGAAGAGTTCACATAGTGGCTTCTTGTGGTTATCCTGTAGGAGAGGGATTGATAATAAGGACACGCTCTCCCAGGATAAACAGGATTCGAAAGGGCATCATCGAATTGATGGCACCTGCGGTGATGGTTAATGGGGATGTTGCCGGAGAGATAAAGAAGTTGGCTGAGGAGTATGGTGCGGATGTCCACAGGTTTGAATCCAGATACAGGGTGACGCCATCAAGATGTATTCTATGTGGAATATGTGTGAGGTACTGTGATGAGGTTGCAGGGGCACATGCTATAGGTTTTGTGGGTAGGGGGATAGACCGTCGTGTGGTATTCTTTCCAGAAGAGGCAAGAGCCTGTATTACTTGTGGAGCTTGCGCTGAGCTATGCCCAGTTAGTAAGATTCCAGCAGAGACTGATTTTGTTGTTTTTGATGGTTTTACTGTCGATGACTGGCTTGCCAGGAAATCGTAGTATAAATATTTTTAGTTTAATATTATAATAGCCTTTAGTCCGGGGTGTGGCGCAGCGGTAGCGCGCATGGTTTGGGACCATGAGGTCGGAGGTTCAAATCCTCTCACCCCGATGCGGGAGTAACTCAGTGGTAGAGTTCCTGCCTTCCAAGCAGGGTGTCGCGGGTTCGAATCCCGTCTCCCGCTCCAAGAAAGGGCTCGTAGCTCAGCGGCAGAGCGACCGGCTCATAACCGGTTGGTCGCAGGTTCGAATCCTGCCGAGCCCACTAGAATAATGCATTATAAATCACCTTATTAATGTATTTATATCAATAAGCCTATTTTACCCTCGAAAATTCGCCTCTCATGGCCAGTTATTTTAACCTGGTGTTTTGTTTATAGAATATGCTGTTTGCATTATGGGGGAGAGCAAGGGTAAGATGACATAATATTATTGAGAGAAACTTTTTTAATCAGGTTAGGCTAAGGGATGATATTTATGGTGGGTTTCTTCGGCATATCTATCCGAGGCATGGACATAGCGGGTGGTGGTTTCCAGCGACTCGTGTCCCAGAAGAACCTGAAGAGCTGCAGGGTTAGCACCTTGCTCAGCCAGATAAGTGGCAAATCCATGCCTCAATGAATGTGCCGAGGTAGGTACGTTAATCTTAAGTTTCTCACGGTATCTCTTTATTCTTTCCTGGAGGTAATTAGTGGAGATCCTTTTTCTGGGCTTAGCTACATTTCTGCCGGAATAAGGAATGAATAGAGCGGGACAATTATCGTTGCGGGTGCCTAAATATGTGTCAAGATGCTGCATGGCTCGAGGAGTCAAGTAAACAAAGCGTTGTTTCCTGCCTTTGCCGGTAATAAAAATACGACCACTATAATCGATTTGACTGCGATTAAGGTTGCATAATTCAGAGATACGTAATCCGGTAGCAAATAATACCTCCAGCATGGCTCGATTTCTCAGGGATACTTTGGGATTTGACTCAAATGAGGTTGGTGCTTCAATTAATCTGACCAGATCATTAAGCTCAGCTACCTGGGGGTATTTGCGTCCAGTCTTTGTCAATTTTATCGCTTCAGGTGGGAGGGGACAGCGATAATCAAAATCGATTAAGTAGCGTAGATAACCTCGAAGGGCTGATAGCATGCGGTTTATGGATAAAGAATCAAGTTGATTGGCACTTTTATTTCGCTGGCTTGCTGTTTTTCGATCTGGCGAAGACAGGTATGCCTTATAGCAGGTGATGGTGCTCTTGTTAACTTTATCAAAATCAATAGTGCTTTCATTTAAAAAATTATCGAAAACCTCTAAATCTCGCTCGTAGTTGTATACTGTCTCTGAAGAATAGTGGTTGGCCTGTAAGTTAAGCAGGAAATCATCGACATGTGGTAGCATCTTCTTAATCTTTATACAAGTATAGACTGAATGTAAGGATTATTATACTCAATTACTTCATGTTTGTCAATATTGGCCATAGAGCTTCTACTGAGATGATATAATCTGTTAACATTTAACAAAATGCTACAGTATGATTTGAAATTAATGATATGGAGATATAAATGAATACGCTTAGATTGGGAATGGCTCAAATCAACCCTACCGTGGGTGACTTGAGAAATAATACAAAGAAAATAATTTACTTTATTAACAAAGCAAAGTCATTCGGTGTTGACCTGTTAACTTTTCCGGAGTTAGCTATAACGGGTTGCCCTCCTGAAGATCTATTGTTTAAGCCGCATTTTATTAAACAAAATCAGCAATGCCTTGATGATTTAATCGAGCATACCTCTGATATTGCAGTAGTAACAGGCTTCGTGGATAGTGATACTGATATATACAATGCTGCAGCGGTCATCTATAACAATAAATTAGTGGGTGTTTATCATAAGGTTTACCTGCCTAACTATGGTGTATTCGATGAGAACAGGTATTTCCAGTCAGGGACGGAATACCCTGTTTTCATCATTTATAATATCGGTATAGGTGTGACTATTTGTGAAGATATTTGGTATGGGACTGGACCTGCAGCAGCGCAAGCTTATGCTGGGGCTAAGTTGCTGGTTAATATAAGCGCCTCCCCCTACCATGCTGGCAAGGGAGATTTCAGAGAGAAGATGCTTGCCACCAGGGCAGCAGATAATGTGGCTATCGTTGCCTATAACAATCTGGTTGGTGGACAGGATGAACTGGTGTTTGATGGAGGTAGCCTTATACTCAATGAAAAAGGAGAAATAATCGCCCGAGGGAAACAGTTTGAAGAGGATCTTATAGTGAAGGACCTGGATGTAGGGTCTGTGTTTCGTTCAAAGTTACATGACCCTCGATTGAGGAAGGAGACGATATTAGTAAAAAAGGAATTTGAGCGAGTCATCAAGGTAAATGTAACAAGTAAATGTTCGGAATTTATCAAGCCGCCTTTACCCCAAAGGAAAATTGAAAAATTGGGCGAACTTGCTGAGATATATCAGGCACTGGTGCTGGGCACGCGGGATTATGTGCATAAGAATGGTTTCGAGAAGGTGGTTATTGGTTTATCCGGTGGAGTTGATTCAAGCCTGGTAGCTACTATAGCGGTTGATGCTCTGGGGGCCGACAACGTTATAGGTGTTTTCATGCCTTCACGCTATACATCGGCAAGTAGTAAATCGGACACTGAACTCATGGCAAGGAATCTGGGGATAGAGCTCAGGATAATCTCTATCGAGAGAGCATTCGCTGCCTATCTGGAGATGCTGGCAGAATCTTTCGAGGATACCCAGCCTGATGTGACCGAGGAGAATATACAAGCTAGAATCAGGGGCAATATACTCTTTGCTTTATCCAATAAATTTGGTTGGTTGGTACTTAATTGTAGTAATAAGAGCGAGACTGCCACAGGGTACACCACGCTTTATGGAGATATGGCTGGTGGATTTGCGGTGGTAAAAGATGTGACCAAGACGCTGATTTTCGAGTTGTGCAAGTACAAGAACCAGCAGGCAGGAAAAGATGTGATACCATCAGATGTATTGACCAGGGCACCATCAGCGGAGCTAAGACCTGACCAAAAAGATACAGATACCCTGCCGCCATATGAAATTCTTGACCCCATTTTAAAAGCGTATGTTGAAGATGATGCGGAAATCGACCAAATCGCAGGTATGGGTTTTGACCGCGATATTGTACTGAAAGCAGTCAGGTTAGTGGATGGAAGTGAATACAAGCGCCGCCAGGCTCCACCGGGCATAAAGATAACTGCCAGGGATTTTGGCAAAGGCAGGCGATTACCCATCACCAATCAATTCAGAGATTAATTTAATAAGTATATAAGGAGGAGAAATGCAAAAAATAGGTGGTGTTATACTTGGGATTGGGCTGGGAATTTTAGTGGGATGGGGGCTCTACAGATTCTTCTCCCATGCCTTACCCTCACTACCCCTGCCCGTTAAGATTGCCAGCACTGCCATAATCTTAGGGATTATTATACTT
>DAOVDO010000149.1 GCA_030669525.1 Dehalococcoidia bacterium
AACGCAGGCTTCAAGGTTAACGCCTTTGTAGTGCCGCCAGGTGAGGAAACCAAGAGCACGAGTACAGCCACAGACATTTACAACTTTTTAGTAAAGAAACGGGTGGAGCGGGACGATATACTTATTGCCCTGGGTGGTGGCATGATTGGTGATTTAGCTGGTTTTGTGGCAGCCACTTATTTGCGTGGCATCCCATGGGTGCAGGTGCCTACCAGCCTGGTAGCCATGGTCGATGCCAGCATCGGGGGTAAAGTAGGGGTTAATCATCCTGAAGGTAAAAATCTTATTGGCGCTTTCTATCAACCCAATTTTGTTTTAGCTGATACCCGGGCTCTGGCTACTTTACCCGAACGCGAATTGACTTCAGGGTGGGCTGAAGTTGTTAAATACGGGCTTATATTGGATAGAGAATTCTTCGAATTTCTGGAATCCAATGCAGACAGGTTAATAAAGCTGGAGCAGGATGCGGTTAGCAAGGCGATTATACGCAGTGCTGCCTTAAAAGCACAGGTTGTCAGCCAGGATGAGAAGGAAAGGGGAGAACGCATTATCCTGAATTATGGACATACCATTGCTCATGGGTTGGAAGCGGCTACTCGGTACGGTCACTTCCTTCACGGTGAGGCAGTGGCTATCGGCATGATGGGAGCGGCGAAACTCAGCCAGAGATTGGGCATTTTATCCCCCAATGTAGTCAAGCGGCAGCAATCCCTGCTGCAGAAATTTGGTTTGCCCACTATTTTTTCCGGTGTAAATCTGGCTGGAATAGCTAAGGCTATGGAGGTGGATAAAAAAACAAGGGCAAGGAAAATTCACTGGGTTCTTCTGGAAGATATTGGTAAAACAGCGATTCGTGCCAATGCGCCACAGCAGGATGTCCTGGCTGTCCTTGAAGAGCTATCTCAACGATGAATTCGGTTGCTGCCACCAAGGCAAAATCTGTCTGGAATTACATCGAGGTATTGAAGCCTCGAGAATCGGGGTTACATTTCCTTATGGGCGTTATCGCTGCCCTGATTGCTTCGGGAGGCAACCTTCCTGTGCAAACGTTTATCCTTGCTTCGCTCGCCATTGCCGCAGGCATACCCGGGTGTAATGGGCTTACCAATTACCTTGACCGCGATATCGATGCCAGGATGCGCCGGACTTGCCTTAGAGCCTTGCCATCAAGGCGCATTTACCCCCCGGAGAAATCGCTCCCGTTGATTATCGCCCTGATAGTCATCGGGCTAACCTTAGCCTGGCTGGTCAATCCCTGGTGTTTTATGTTTGGGGCTGTTGGTGTTATAGCCGCAGCGCTGTGGAGGAAAACCTCCCTGGAAGTTTTCCTGGGGATAATCGCAGGTTGTGTCCCCGTGCTCATCGGTTGGTTTGCTATAAATCCAGTATTTGACCTTCAAATCCTGTCCATTTGTCTTTTAGTTGCTGTCTGGATTCCCCTGCATGTATGGAGCGTTATGGTTGCTTATCGGGATGATTATCGCCAGGCTGGGCTATATTATTTCCCCCTGGATTGGGAAGTTAGCAAGTCGGTAAAGTTGCTCTTCGGCATATCCCTTTTGCTCTACCTGGTTTCCATCTTTGTTTTCTTTGCCTGCCATTTCCACCTGTTCTATCTGGTAGTGGCTAATATCCTGGGCATCTTGCTGGTTTCTGCCTGTCTTCGCTTGTTAAGCTCGCAAAGCTCAAAATCAGCCTGGCAGGTATATAAGCTGACCGCCTTTCCCTATCTCGGCATTATCTTTATCACTATGTGCCTGGATGCCTGGCTCCTGTAGTGGCACAAACTAGTATTTCTATGGTGGTAAATAGAGAACAGCCCCAGCGCTCTAAGGTCATACAGAACGCCAAAATGTTAAATTGGCCTACCTTGGTGACTATTTCACCAGTAACACTTGGTTAGAGGAAGGACCAATTATTGGGGCAGGTTAGTAGCAAACAGGTGGTTAAGATTTACGCGAATATTCATCAGTGATTATATCAATTATACACAATTATTATTCTTGACAGGAATAACCAAGCGCCTTATAGTATTCATTACAGTAACTGATAAATTGTTATCAATAATAGAAGTTATTCAAAGGATATAGAAAACATGGCATTGTCAGAGATTACCCCGGTTTCTCGTAAGATCGACAGACTTATCAGTAGAATTGGAGAGGGAGACATCAAAATCCCAGCGTTCCAAAGAGGATTTGTTTGGAATCAGACTCAGGTGATAGAACTGCTAGACAGTATCTATCATGATTATCCCATAGGTAGTATACTTTTGTGGACTTCGAACGAACGGTTAAAATCGACACGAAACATAGGTGGTTTCTTAATTCCAGAACGTGACCCCGAGTATCCCGTTAACTACGTTCTTGACGGTCAACAAAGATTAGCTACAATTTATGCAGTATTCTGCAAGGATAGACGTAGAGACCCGCAGAATGCTAGGTATGACATAGACCCAGATATTTTTGAAATATATTTTGATTTGGATGATGATAAGTTCGTACCTGATTGGGATTTAGTTGATGGACACACAAATTTGAAAATGACTTCACTTTTAGACATAAATCAGTTTTTCGACAACGTTAATAGCCTTAATAAAATATATAGACAAAAAGCTCGCGATTTACAATCAAAGTTTCAGAATTACGAAATACCAGTTATTACAACCACAAAGCGGGATAGAGAAGATGTGGGTGTAATATTTGAAAGAATAAATAATACAGGTACACGACTCACGACGCTTGATTTGATGGTTGCTTGGACTTGGGGTGAAGACTTTCGTTTACGGGAAGAACTAGATTGTATACTAGATACACTAGATCTAAAAGGGTTTGGAGAAACGCCAGATAAGATTATCTTGCAATGTCTAGCTGGTATTCTTGAAAAGACAACTAAGACCAGGGATATTCTCCAACTACAACCAGATGCTGTAAGAAATAATATAGATAAGCTGAATAGTAGCTTGGAGAAGTCTATTGATT
>DAOVDO010000067.1 GCA_030669525.1 Dehalococcoidia bacterium
TCGGGTCTGAACATCTATCCCTAGCTCTTCGTCTATTATCTTGACAATGCTACCAAACTGGAGTCCCTCAAAAGTCCACCCTACGGCTTCAAGGTTCGCCATGTCAACTGTGTAAGAGATATACACCGTAGGCATATAGGGATGTGAGAAAATCTGCTTCTTATGGAATTGTAAAAAACAGTTCACCCCAAGCTAATTGACTTCAAGAGTTGTAGGGAATGAAATCATATAAAGTTTGCTTGGGATAAATCATGTAGAACAATACCTTAAGCCGCAAGCAAAAATGATACCTTGAAGACAACACATATATTTGACACATCCAAGTAATGAGAGTTAACATACATACTTGTGCCCTTTGAAATATGAAGCGACAAATCAATGAAATTAACCGAATGGCAGGAAAACCCTCTCTGAATACAAGACCGTATGAGATTAGATGGCATGGCCGAGGTGGCCAGGGGGCCATAACAGCTGCCAAGATAGTGGCACAGGCAGCTTACCTCAAAGGCTACCAGGGGGTAACCTCTGCACCATCATTCGGCGCCGAGAGGAGAGGCGCTCCGGTAAGCGCATCAACCAGGATTTCACCGGAACCAGTCATGGCCATATCGCAGGTGGAAAAACCCGATGTGGTAGTAGTCCTGGACTACACCTTGCTGAAATATCAGGAGGTAACCAGCGGACTGGGCAGGGGAGGATGGCTCATAGTGAATTCCTGGCAACATCCAAGAGAGCTTAATATCAAAAGTGACTTCAATATCGCTACCGCCGATGCCACCAGGATATGCCAGAAACTGGGGCTGATAGTCGCCGGCCTTACAGTGGTGAATACAGCCATACTGGGGGCATTTATCCGCGCCACCAAAATAGTGGACATGGCAAGGATAGAAAGGGCAGTAAGAGAAAGATTCCCCGGCAACGCTATAGATATTAATCTCGCCGCGATTACAAAGACCTACGAGATAACCAAACTGGAGAAAGTAAGGTAATAGAAAGTCATGATAACCAGGAACTGCAAGCATATATGCAGTGAATCATCACCGGGCATTGGCGAAGGAGGAAGGACGGGGGAATGGCGCAATTCACACCCGGTGATAGACCCCCAAAAGTGCATCCCGTCCAGACAAAACAAGCCCACCTGCTTTATATGCTGGCTCTATTGCCCGGATGCTGTCATCAGCAAGACCATCCCCATCCAGATAAATCTGGAATACTGCAAAGGATGCGGAATATGCTCACAGGTATGCCCGGCACAGGCTATAACTATGGTAACTGAAGAGGAGTTCTGTTCTGAATAAGACAGATTGAGTAACTTTGACAAATAAAAAGATAGATAGGAGAACTGAGATACAGATACTTGATGGCAATCAGGCTGCGGCTCAGGGGGCAAAGCTCAGCCGCGTCCAGGTGATTGCTGCCTACCCAATTACACCCCAGACACCGCTCACTGAAACGCTCTCTAAATTTGTAGAGGGAGGGAACCTCAACGCTGAGTATGTTGCCGTCGAGAGTGAGCACAGCGCCCTTACCGTATGTGTTTCAGCTTCTATTGCAGGAGCCAGAACCTTCACTGGCACCAGCTCGCATGGTTTAGCTTATATGCATGAGATGCTGCATTGGACCGCTGGAGCACGTCTCCCAGTAGTCCTTGCCTGCGTCAACCGTGCCATTGGGGCACCCTGGAATGTACTGAACGACCAGCAGGACTCTATATCCCAACGGGATACTGGCTGGATACAAATATACGCTCGAAACAACCAGGAGATATTGGATTCGATGATCCAGGCTTATAAGATTGCCGAGACTGTCTACGTACCTGTCATGGTCTGCTACGACGGTTATGTCCTATCTCACACTGAAATGCCGGTGGATGTTCCTTCGCAGGAGGATATAGACAGATTTTTACCCCCGTATAAGCCCCACACAATACTGGACCCGGCCGATCCCAAAAATTATAATCTTGTAACCCTGGCAGACCCCAGGGCTAACACTGAGGGCATGCTCTGCCATGGATATATGGAGCTGAGGTATCTCCTGCAAGAGGCTTTGCAAAACTCAAAAGAAACGATAACCAAGGTAGGCCAGGAGTTCGGCGAATTATTTGGAAGAAGCTACGCCAATATGTTCTGGGAAGACAAACTGGATGATGCCGATATAGTTATTGTAGCTATGGGCAGCCTGGCGATGGAAGCAATAGTAGCCGCAGACATACTTAGGAAAGAAGGCCACAAGGTAGGCGTCCTCGGCTTGAGAGTGTTCAGACCCTTCCCTGCAGCCGATTTGGTGAAGGCGCTGAAAAAGTCCCGTCTTATCGTGGTTTTCGATAAGAACATCAGCTATGGCTCGGAAGGAGCTACATGCTCAGAAATCAAATCAGCCCTCTACGGAAACCATATGAATGCGGTAATACGAAACTTTATCGTTGGCCTGGGTGGCCGTGATGTTAAAGCCAGGGAGCTGGCAGAGGCAGTGAACAAATCGCTGCTGTCGTTAAAAGAAGGCGTTTTAAATAGCGAATATCCTGAATGGATATGCTACATTTGAGAGGGTTTATGCCTTGAAAACTAATGCAGTCAACCTGACCGAAGCAGAATATCTACTGCCGGGCAACAGGACTTGCCCTGGCTGTGCCTTATCTCTCGCCTATCGTCATATTCTAAAAGCGCTGGAAGGACAGGTTATTGTGACGGTGCCAGCCAGTTGCCTCACCGTACTGCACGGCATGTATCCAATAACTTCTGTAACTATCCCCTGCGTAAATACACCATTTGCCTCCACAGGGGCATCAGCTACCGGCCTGGTTGCCGGGCTGAAAGCACTGGGCAAAAAAGGGTTAACTGTGTTAGCCTGCGCTGGTGATGGAGGCACACACGACATAGGAATCCAGGCATTGAGCGGTGCTGCTGAAAGGCAAAACGATTTCATCTACATCTGCTATGACAATGAAGGCGATATGAATACTGGCAACCAGCGCTCGAGCTCCACGCCCCTGGGCGCTACTTCAGGCACTACGCCTATTCTAGGCAAGCAGCAAAACCCAAAAGATATGACAGCGATAATGGAGGCGCACGGCATCCCCTATGTCGCTACCGCCAACGCTTCCTACCCCCTGGACCTTTACGAAAAGGTCAAGAGAGCAAAGACGATAGAGGGAACCAGGTTCATACACATATTCACACCCTGCCCACCAGGATGGCAGTTCCCCTTCAGTGACACCATAAAAATCGGCGAACTCGCGGTAGAAACCGGACTCGTTGTACTCTACGAGGTTGAAGATGGCAATTTTCGCCTCACCTCGGCCAGCGAATCCATCGCCCGGAGGGGTAAGCTAAAGCCAGTGAGGGAATACCTAATGAAGCAGGGAAGGTTCGAGAGCATCACTGAAGAGCAGATTAAAAAAGTGCAGGACTGGGTAAACGCCCGCTGGAAGCGCTGCCTGGACCGAGTAGCCGGCCAAACGTTAAGCCCCTAAAAGAAGAGGTGGAGGCCACAGGAACAGAAGGCTACAATAGACCCAGCCGAGGTAAGAAAGATGGCTCCTCTCGACGATATTCTCCACCAAGTCTCTAAGCCAGCTCGCTACACCGGAGGCGAGTGGAATAGCATCGTTAAAGATTGGGAGGCAATTCCAATTCGAAGTGTTTTAGCCTTCCCCGACATTTACGAAGTCGGTATGTCCAATCTAGCGCTGCCTATACTCTACGAAATACTTAATAATCAGCCCGATGTCCTTGCCGAAAGAGTCTATGCCCCCTGGACGGATATGGAAACGGTCCTGCGCCTCCATAACATCCCCCTGTTTAGCTTAGAAACCAGGCATCCACTGGGCGATTTTGACATCATCGGCTTTTCTTTAGGTTATGAACTTACCTATACCAATGCGTTAAATATGCTCGATTTGGCTCAAATTCCACTATTCAGCCATCAGAGGAACGATTCACACCCCTTGATAATAGCCGGGGGCAGTTGCGCTCTCAACCCGGAACCAGTGGCCGATTTCTTTGATTTATTCGTCATCGGTGAGGGTGAAGAGGCAATATTGAAACTTGTGGAAGTCTTCCGTGCCTACAAAACCAATAAGGGGGAGCTGCTACGGCAGGCTTCAACTATCCCTGGAATCTATGTCCCAAGCTTATATCAAGTCGATTACCACAAAGACGGTACACTTGCTGGTATCGCTCCGAAGGTGCCTGAAGCCAAGCCGACGATTGAACGCCAAATAGTAGCTAAGCTGCCGCAGCCGGTTACTAAACCAGTTGTTCCCTACATCGAAATAGTCCACGACCGTGGAGCTATCGAGATCCAGCGGGGATGCAGCCGGGGATGCCGCTTTTGCCAGGCTGGGATGATTTATCGCCCAGTCCGCGAACGCCCCCAGGAGGAGATAATCAACGCCGCGGCGTCACTTATAGAGAACTGTGGTTATAATGAAATATCCCTAGTTTCCCTCAGCAGTGGAGACTATCATAACTTAAATGAATTAATCGGTCGGCTGTCCCACAAATATTACCACGATAACCTTACCCTGTCCCTACCCAGCCTCCGCCTCGATACTTCGTCAGTAGAGTTAATAGAGTCATTACCCTCCCGACGCAAGACCACTCTGACCTTCGCTCCCGAAGCTGGAAGCGAGAGACTGAGGCAAGCCATCAACAAAAGTATGCCCGAAGAGGTGATACTTGAGACCTTCGCCGCCGCTTTCAGCAAAGGCTGGGTGAATCTTAAACTTTATTTCATGATTGGACTACCTACTGAGACCATCGATGACATAAAGGGCATCGTTGACCTGGTAACCAAAATCTGCCAGCTAGGCAGAAAGGTCAGAAACAAACCACCAAGAGTTAGAGTTAGCGTATCAACTTTTATCCCCAAAGCCCACACCCCCTGCCAATGGTTAGCCCAAGACACAGAAGAGCAGCTTTCTCCCAAACATGAACTGCTCAAACAAGGTTTACGCCGGGCTGGAGCTCAGCTCTCCTGGCAAGACCCGAAGACCAGCCAGATTGAGGCAGCCTTATCTCGAGGTGACCGACGCTTAGGAAAAGTTATCCACAAAGCCTGGGAACTGGGCAGCAAATTCGATGCCTGGCATGAACACTTTAACTATGATAACTGGCTTCATGCCTTCACCGAAAACGGACTTGACCCCGCCTTCTACGCCAGTCGGGAACGACCCCTGAACGAGATACTACCCTGGCAGCATATCAATATCGGGGTAGCTCCAGCCTTCCTCAAAAAGGAATACCAAAATATAGAGCAGGGGAAAGAGACTCCCGACTGCCGCCACGAACCATGCAATGCCTGCGGACTCCAGCGATGGCAGCCTGACTGCCAGCAAAAACTTCAACAAAGCAAAACAGCCTGAAAATTTGACTTCTAATTGAAAAAGCACTAAGCTATATCTTTCGAACCAATGAGTGAGGCAATAAGATGGAGCAATTTGAACTCGAAGTTTCCAAACGGGAAACAACAGGTAAGAAAGTAAGGTTTTTGCGTCGTGAGGGCATTACGCCGGCTAACCTCTACGGACATGGAATCGATTCCACTTCCCTGCAGGCTGATACTAAACACCTAGAGCAGATGCTGACTCAAGCAGGCAAGACCAGCCTCGTCTCCCTTAAGATTAAAGACTCAAAGACGCCAGTACCAGTAAAGGTCTTAGTCCGTGAAGTCCAAAAAAATCCCCTCACTGATGAGCTGCTCCATGT
>DAOVDO010000028.1 GCA_030669525.1 Dehalococcoidia bacterium
TTTAATTAATGATTCTGCAAGCAGAGAAGAGGACGAGACAAGAAACCCTGATGCGATTGCTTCAGATCTCTTGGGGGCAGCTCAGAAAATACTTAGTTGGGAAGAAGGTAAAGTGGTATAAACTGATTTACATTCATAGCATTGCTCGCTATTCAAAGGATTGTCACTCATGCTATTTACCAGACCAAGCAAGGTATCCGATTCCACTGACAGAACACGACCAAGCTAACGTAGGTACTGATGCGCTCTATCACAACACCATGTTATACTAACGTCAAGAAAGCACGAATGTGGCTATTTATTCAATTATCCCCTGGTAAAGCAAAGGAATTATAGCCGAGCCTGCGCTATTCGCTCCTAGATATACTGTAATGTTTGGAGTTGTTAAATGCCTGCAATAGATATACTACAAGAGGAAATAAAGAACGCAGTCGAAATACTCAAAAGAGGTGGGATAATTGCTTTCCCCACTGACACAGTATATGGATTAGGAGCTAACGCTTTTGATTCTAGAGCGGTAGCAAGAATTTATGAGATAAAAGAGCGTCCCAAGCATCAACCATTTCCATTGCTCATCAAGGACACAACGCAAATTAGCATTTTAGCTGAGCCGATATCTGAGTTTGCGTTGTTTTTAGCAGGTCGCTTCTGGCCTGGCGGGCTGACCCTGGTTCTATCTAAATCGGCTTCGCTACCCAAGCATCTCTCCAGCCAATCCACTGTAGCGGTACGCATTCCCAACCACACTATCCCTATGGCTCTTATCCAAGGTCTTGGGAAACCAATAATTGGTACCAGTGCCAACATCAGCAGCCAGCCAAATACTTTAACGGTTGATGAAGTTAAGCAACGGCTAGGAGATAACGTTGACCTTATTATAGATGGAGGCAGGTGCTCCGGTGGTGAATCAACCATAGTGGATATCACAGGTGAAGTACCCATTATCCTGCGTCAAGGCATTATACCCCAATATGAAATTGAGAAGGCTTTCGAGGAGTATTGCGAGGTAAGTAGCGATGCATATTGCTCTAGGCTGTGACCACCGTGGCTTTAGAATAAAACAGGCGATAATGCAATTTTTACCACAGCTAAATTGCAGCTATCATGATTTTGGCTGTTATGGTACTGAGCCTGTGGATTATCCTGATATTGCTCAAAGTGTAGCAAATGCCGTGACCTCAGCTGATTTCGACCAAGGTATTCTAATATGTAGCACAGGCATAGGTATGAGTATAGCGGCTAATAAGATAATGGGCATAAGGGCAGCTTTATGCCCTGATACCTTCGCTGCGCAGCGAGCTCGTCAGCATAACGATGCCAATATCCTATGCCTCAGAGGAGAGAATATTGATACTGACTCTGCCCTGGAAATTGTCAGGGTTTACCTATCTACAGATTTTGAAGGTGGCAGACACATCTCGAGATTAAATAAAGTAAAAGCTCTGGAAATAAATTGACAATGTGTGTTAAATTTCTTCTCTTGGAATCAACAGGAGACGGCAATGAGAAGTGACATGGTAAAAAAAGGCATTGAGCGGGCACCTCACCGGTCATTATTGCATGCTGTTGGTTGCTCATCAGATGATTGGAACAAACCATTTATCGGCGTGGTTAACAGCTTTAGTGAGGTTGTCCCTGGTCATGTTCACTTACGGTCTATCGCACAAGCAGTAAAAGAGGGAATCCGCAGTCATGGTGGAGTACCTTTTGAGGTAAATACCATCATTGTATGCGATGGTATTGCTATGAATCACCCCGGAATGAAATATAGCCTGCCCAGTCGAGAACTGATTGCTGACTCTGTGGAAGTTTTAGCAGAGGCCCATGCTTTTGATGGTCTAGTATTTATTCCCAACTGCGACAAAGTAATACCAGGTATGCTGATGGGAGCTGTAAGACTTAATTTACCCTGCGTCTTTGTGAGTGGGGGGCCCATGATGGCAGGAAAGTTTTACCAAAATAACCAGGCAAGGTCAGTTGACCTAAGCTCGGTTTTTCAGGCAGTGGGCGAGACTATTAGGGGAAATATTTCCGAGGCCGAGTTGAGGGAACTAGAATCGGTTGCCTGTCCCGGTTGCGGTAGTTGTGCTGGCATGTTCACCGCCAATACCATGAATTGTCTCACTGAGGCTTTGGGTATGGCCCTGCCCGGCAATGGCACAATACCAGCAGTGCAAGCACGGAGAGTTCAGCTTGCCTTTAAGACTGGCCAACAAATCATGGATACGTTAGCCGGCAATATCAGGCCCAGAGATATTATTACCAAGGATTCCATTTACAATGCCTTCGCCGTGGATATGGCTCTGGGTGGCAGTACCAACTCTGTATTACATCTCACCGCAATAGCTAATGAGGCAGGGATTCTATTTCCACTGCCTGTGCTCAATGAAATTAGCCAGCGTATTCCTCATATATGCAAATTGAGCCCGGCAAGTGATTATCACATTGAAGACCTTGATTTAGCTGGTGGTGTTCCTGCAATAATGCAGGAGATATCAGGGTTGCTAAATCTTGAGGCAAAGACCATTTCAGGAAAACCATTGGGCGAAGTAATAGGAGAAGCTCAAATTAAAAATAGAGAGGTAATTCACGATCTATCCCATCCTTACAGTGCCACCGGGGGCATAAGCATGCTATTTGGCAATCTGGCACCTGAAGGTGGTGTAGTGAAAAGTGCTGCAGTGGCTCCTGAGATGCTGGTTCACCAGGGACCAGCACGTGTTTTCGACAACGAAGAGGCAGCTACAACGGCAATAATTAAAGGGGAATTTGAATCTGGAGATGTAATAGTTATCCGGTATGAAGGACCAAAGGGAGGACCTGGAATGCGCGAGATGCTGACGCCAACTTCTCTTCTCAGCGGAATGGGCATGGATAAAGAGATAGCCCTTATTACCGATGGGCGTTTCTCTGGAGCTACCAGAGGAGCAGCAATAGGTCATATTTCCCCTGAAGCAGCAGAGAGGGGGCCTATAGCCGCCGTAAGAGATGGCGATATCATTAAAATAGATATTACAAGCCATAAACTAGAACTGCAACTAACCCCGGAGGAGATAGCTCAGAGATTGAATTCGTTGCCACCCTTTGAATCAAAGATTAAAACTGGTTACCTTAAACGATATGCTGATAAAGTGAGTTCAGCCAGCTCTGGAGCAGTATTTTCAAATTGAATGGAGTTATTTAATGAAGAAGACTGGCGCTCAGATTCTATGTGAAAGCTTAATTAAAGGGGGAGCCGAGGTTATTTTTGGCATCCCTGGTGGTGCTTTGCTACCACTATATGATACCTTTCCGCAATACCCACAACTTCGACATATACTGTTTCGTCACGAACAGGGGGCAGCCCATGCTGCTGATGGTTATGCTCGAGTAACCCATAAGGCGGGTATATGTCTCGCAACTTCAGGACCAGGAGCTACTAACCTGGTAACGGGAATTGCCAATGCCTACATGGATTCCTCTCCTGTTATAGCTTTGACTGCCCAGGTGCCCAGGCCTTTAATTGGCAAGGATGCTTTTCAAGAGATTGATATCACTGGCATTACTCTTCCCATAACTAAACATAACTACCTAGTCACCGATACTGGAGATCTGGCAAAAGTTGTCAAAGAGGCTTTTTATATCGCTACTACGGGGAGACCTGGACCTGTTCTTATTGATATACCAAAAGATGTACAGCAGGAGGAAGTGGAATTTATTTACCCCGAGAAAGTCACATTGCCAGGCTATAAAATTATTTCCAAAGGCCACACAGTCCAAATCAAAAGGGCAGCAAATCTTATTAATGAAGCTGAAAGACCCGTTATTATTGCCGGTAGAGGAGTAATAATATCCCAAGCTTATAACGAAATTAAGGAAATAGCGGAGAAAGCACAAATACCAGTAATCACCACTCTACTTGGCATTGGCTCCTTTCCGGAAAACCACATACTCAGTGTCGGTATGCTGGGAATGCATGGCTTAGCATATGCTAACTTGGCAGTACAAAACGCTGATCTCCTTATCGCCATTGGCATGAGATTTGGTGACCGGGCGACAGCAGATACCAGTGGTTTTGCCCCTCACACACGTATCATTCATATTGATATTGACCCTGCTGAAATAGGCAAGAATATACCCGTAGATATACCTATAGTTGGTGATGTTAAAAACATACTAAAAGCTATGAATCGAGAAATAAAGCAAAGAGATCATCTTAATTGGCTCTCGCAGCTGGACCAGTGGCGCTATGAACATCCTTCACTGGAAATCAGGCAGAGTGACAGGATTCTACCCCAATATGTTATTCGACAGATTTACGAGGCAACCCAAGGTGATGCCACGATAGTTACTGGGATAGGGCAGAATCAGATGTGGGCAGCACAACACTTCGTTTATACCAAACCCAACAGCTTCGTATCATCAGGTGGCTTGGGACCTATGGGATTTGAACTTCCTGGCGCTATAGGAGTCAAGGTAGGACATCCGGAGGAAACGGTATGGTGCATTGCAGGTGATGGAGGCTTCCAGATGACCATTCAAGAATTGGCTACTATAACACAGGAGAATCTTGCCATAAAGATAGCAATTATCAATAATGGCTACCTGGGAATGGTAAGACAGTGGCAGGAGCTATTCTATCAGCGTAGCTACGTGGACACAGAACTTTGGAATCCCGATTTCGTGAAAATTGCTGAGGCGTATAACATACCTGGCATTAAGGTAAAGCACCGAGAGGAAGTGATTCCTGCTATACAGAGTGCAATGGATTACCCTGGCCCTTTCCTTATTGACTTTGTTGTCGAGCCTGAAGAGAATGTATATCCCATTGTTCAACCAGGACAAAGTCTAAGCAAAATCCTGGAATCACCCACCACGGATATGGCAAGTAAATATTGAGCTATTTGGGGGAAAGAAAATTGTTCGATACAAAACATACCTTAGTCGCATTAGTGGAAGACAAACCTGGTGTACTAACCAGAATAACTGGACTTATTCGTCGGCGAGGCTTCAATATACAAAGCCTTGCTGTAGGATACAGCGAGCAACCCGGCCTTTCACGCATGACTGTTGTTGTCAGTGGTGACTCAACAGAGGTGGAACAGGTCAGGAAGCAATTAGAGAAATTGATCAATGTAGTTAGAGTTTCCGATATAACTGAAGAGGCTATAGTATCCAGGGAGTTGGCTCTAATCAAGGTTAAATCCACAGCCTCAACAAGAAGTGAAATCATGCAGATTGTAGATATTTTCAGAGCTAACATAGTTGATGTATCCTCCGATTCACTGACAGTTGAGGTTACCGGCGACGAGGATAAGGTAGAGTCGTTGATTGAACTTCTTCGCAGCTTTGGCATCAAGGAAATCACAAAAACAGGAAGGGTTGCTTTAACCCGTGGAAGGAAAAGCTAAACTGCTAACAGGAATACTATAAAGAGGTGATATGTATGGCTAAAATTTACTATGATAAAGATTCTAACCTGGACTTAATCAAAGGGAAAACCATTGGCGTTATTGGCTATGGAAGTCAAGGTCATGCACATGCCCAGAATCTAAGAGAAAGTGGCTGTAAGGTGATGGTTGCTGAAGCATCAGGCAGTGGAGGCTGTAAGGCGGCGCAAAATGCTGGCTTCCAGGTAGCAACTGCTGCTGAGGTTGCGAAGGACTCTGATATCATTATTATGCTGACTCCTGATAATTTGCACCCACAAATTTATCGTGAGTCAATTGAGAAAGAGCTATCCCAAGGTAAAACATTGATGTTTGCCCACGGCTTTAACATCCATTTTTCGCAGATTGTGCCTCCAGATAATATTGACGTAAGTATGATAGCCCCTAAGTGCCCCGGGCATATGTTACGTCAACTTTACACCGAGGGTTCAGGTTCCCCGGCTTTGATTGCCATTTATCAGGATGTCTCTGGCAGAGCAAAGGACATTGCTCTAGCCTATGCCAAAGGTATTGGCTGCACCAGGGCAGGAGTTTTAGAAACAACTTTCGCCGAGGAAACTGAAACTGATCTTTTTGGTGAACAGGCAGTGCTATGTGGAGGCGTTTCTTGTTTGATTAAGGCTGGATTTGAAACGCTGGTAGACGCTGGCTACCAGCCAGAGATTGCTTATTTTGAATGTCTACATGAGTTAAAGCTCATTGTGGACCTTATATACCAGGGTGGCCTGAATTATATGCGCTATTCCATAAGCGATACGGCTGAATATGGTGATTATACTCGTGGCCCGCGGATTATCAACGATGAAGTCAAGGAGGAAATGAGGCAAATTCTGGCTGAAGTACAGGACGGTAGTTTCGCTAGAGAGTGGATTCTGGAAAACCAGGCTGGGCGCCCTAGCTTTAATGCCATGAAGCGACTGGATGCTGAACATACAATTGAAATTGTAGGTAAGCAACTTAGGGATATGATGCCATGGCTAAAATGAGTAAGCTAACAAAGCATATAGTAGAAACCAACATGACGCAGTAAAGCTAAAGGAATTGAATGAACAAGGTAATTATCTTTGACACAACCTTACGGGATGGGGAGCAGGCAGCAGGAGCAAATCTGAATGCTCAGGAAAAGCTGGAAATAGCTACACAATTGGATAAGCTTGGTGTTGATGTCATAGAGGCCGGTTTTCCTATTAGCTCACCTGGTGATTTTGAAGCTGTTCAGCTAATCAGCAAAGAAATTCAACGACCAGTAATTTGCGCACTATCCCACGCAAATGCCGAAGCTGTGGACAGAGCTTGGGATGCAGTTAAGAAAGCAGAGCATCCCCGAATTCATGTTTTCCTATCCACATCAGATATTCACCTCATGTATCAACTCAACAAAAATCGAGAGGAAATTCTGGAAACAGCCAAGGAAATGGTGGCTCGAGCTAAAAGCTATACTGGTGATGTTGAATTCTCCCCCATGGATGCTAGCCGCACTGAGCCCAGTTACCTTTACCGCTTGTTAGAAGCCGTGATTGATGCTGGGGCAACCACAGTGAATATACCTGATACCGTTGGCTATGCGGATCCTCAGGAATTTGGTAGCCTGATTCACAATATCTTAGATAATGTGCCCAATATCCATAACGCTGTAATTAGTGTTCACTGCCATAATGATTTGGGGCTAGCAGTAGCTAATAGCATAGAAGCAATACGAAACGGTGCACGGCAAGTCGAATGTACCATAAATGGCATTGGTGAGCGAGCTGGCAATGCCTCACTGGAAGAGATTGTAATGACACTGAAGACTCGCCAGGATATTTTTAATCTCACCACCAGTATTGACACTACCCAGATTTATAAAACAAGCCGGCTGGTAAGTGAGCTGACAGGCTTCCTCATCCAATCCAATAAAGCCATTGTTGGAGCAAATGCCTTTCGTCACCAATCAGGTATTCACCAAGATGGCTTAATAAAGAAAGCTATTACCTATGAAATCATAGAGCCAAAGTCGGTTGGTATCCCGGCGAGCAGCCTGGTATTGAGCAAGCTAAGTGGCAAACATGCTTTCAAGGAGAGATTGGCGGAGCTTGGTTACGCTCTGAGCGAAGAGGCTCTGATTCGCACTTTCCATAGCTTTAAGGAAATAGCCGACAAGAAAAAAGAGGTTACCGACCGTGATATCGAATCCCTGGTAGCTGAGGAATTCCGTACCAGCATTGAAGTGTACCATCTTGACCATGTTGAAGTTGTTTGTGGTAACCACAGCCTTCCCACAGCTACAGTGAGACTCATTGACCCTGACGGGCAAAGCCTGGCTGATGCCGCCTTAGGTACAGGCCCTGTAGACGCTGTTTATAAAGCTATCAATCGAATAGTGGGTATACCTAATAAGCTTACAGAATTTACCATAAAATCGATCACCGAAGGAATTGATGCTATTGGAGAGGTATTAATTCGAATTGAGAGCGGGGGAGTAACCTATACAGGGCGTGGTGCCTCTACAGATATCCTCGTTGCCACCGCTAAGGCATATATAAATGCCCTGAATCGACTTCTAGCCAAGAAAGCATCCAAGGAGGTGAAGTCCTAATTGAGCCCATGTCTGGAAATGATATTACGTTTACTCTTAGCCACTGCTCTGGGGGCAGGTATTGGTTATCAGCGGGAACGAGCCGGCAAGGCAGCGGGGTTGCGCACTCACATTCTAATTGCCAGTGGAGCAGCCCTGTTTACGATAGCTTCTATCTTTGGCTTTAGCGGTGCAGTTGATCCCTCACGAGTAGCTGCCGGTGTAGTTGCTGGCATTGGTTTTATCGGTGCTGGCGTAATATTTCGCGGCGCACGAACTGAAAGAGTAGCAGGACTAACCACTGCAGCAAGTATCTGGGCTACTGCTGCTGTCGGTTTAGCTGCTGGTGCAGGGCTTTACCTGATTTCAGTAATTGCCACAATTATCATCGTAGGCACCTTATTTATCCCCAAAGTAGGCGGTTAAAATTAATTATATCACTGCAGTAGAGTGAGGTAATTTTAATGAAAACATTAGCTGAGAAAATTTTAGCAACACATAGTAGCCAGCAGGAGGTAACCGCTGGTGAGTTTATAAATATCCAGGCTGATTTGGTTTTAGCCAATGATGTCACAGCACCTCTGGCAATAAAGGAGTTTCGACGGCTGGGAGTAGATAAGATATTTAATCCAGAAAAGGTAGTTATGGTACCAGACCATTTTTGTCCTAATAAAGATATTAAATCTGCTGAGCAAGCAAAGCTGATTCGCGAGTTTTCCAAGGAACAGGGGCTAATCTATTTCGAAGTAGGTCGGATGGGGATAGAACATGTGCTTTTACCGGAACAGGGTCTTGTCTTGCCTGGGCAAGTCATCATTGGCGCCGATTCTCATACCTGCACCTATGGTGCATTAGGAGCCTTCAGCACAGGTATGGGTTCCACCGATATTGCCGTAGCTATGGCTACAGGTGAAATATGGATGAAAGTGCCGCAGACCATTAAGTTTATCTATCATGGGACACTACCTAAATGGGTCTGTGGTAAAGATCTCATTCTCTACACCATTGGCGATGTTTGCGTCTATGGAGCACTTTATTCGGTAATGGAGTTCACCGGTGAAGCGATTGACGAGTTGCCAATGGAAGGACGTTTCACCATGGCAAATATGGCCATCGAAGCTGGTGCAAAAGCAGGAATGTTTAATGTAGATAATAAAACAATAGAATATGTAAGGACACACAGCACTAAGTCCTACTCAGTGTACCAATCAGACGAAGATGCTGAGTATTCGAAAATCATTGAATACGACGTATCAAAAATCGAGCCTCAAGTAGCCTTTCCGTCTCTCCCTTCCAATACCAAACCTGTAAGTCAGGCACAT
>DAOVDO010000010.1 GCA_030669525.1 Dehalococcoidia bacterium
CTGTTGCTTCCGCTTGTCCAGACAGCCGCCTGCTTGATTTTAATAATCACAGTACTAAAAGGGCACTTTAGCAGCTTCAATAACCGCCTGTTCGCCCTCTTTCTCCTGTGCCTGTCAGCCTGGGGTATCATTATTTTTGGCATGCGGTCCAGTCCAGACATCGAGCACGCCCTTCTCTGGGAGAGATGGATCACTCCTATTGTGTGTTTTGCCAATGTTCTCCTCTACCACTTCTCCGTACGCTATAACTCCATACGAGTACGCAACTGGATTATAACGACTCTCTATATTATCTGCTTTGTTTCAATTCCCCTGGCAACAACAAAGCTGCTCCATGCCGGTATGCAGACCAAGCCCTATGGCTATGCTCCCATATTCGGGCCCCTAATGCCTCTACTCATGCTCTTTGTCTATGGGCTGACTATAATAGCTCTCTGGAATTTCATTAAGGGCTACAGGACTTCATCCCGGGCTGAAATCAGGAACCGCTCTCTCTATATCATTGCAGGGATTACTATTTCACTTGTTGGGGGAATCTTTGACATCTTACCGGTAATGGGTTTACCACTGTACCCGGGCTCCATAATTGGTACTATAATCTTCTGCTCGCTAACAACAGTAGCCATTGCCAGGCACAGCCTTCTGGATATCCACCTTGTCCTGCGCAAAGGCATCGCCTACGTCATAACAACCACGTTAGCTGCTCTACCATTTATAGGTATCTTCCTCTTAATCATCCGTGCGGCTTCAGGAAGGGATTTATCCTTATGGACCTACGCTATATTGCTTATTGTACTTGCTGCCATTATGTATCCGCTATGGCAAGTAGTTCAACAAAGAGTGGACAAATGGTTTTACCGTAACAGGTACGACTTCCTGCAAGCTCTCAGCGCTTTTAGCCGAGACACCCAGAGCATTACAGACTCCAGTAAGCTCACCACCAGCATGGTTAACCTGCTCGCCGGGGCACTTCAGGCGAAGGCTATTTACCTGCTGGAACCCACAAGTGATTACAGCAGGTTTAATACCGTGTTCACCACGGGGACGATTGACCCCAAACACACTATCCAGCTAAACAGCAAGGGCTCCCTGGTCAAGTGGTTCGAACGTTCCAATGAGCTATTATCCACTCAAGATATTGAGCTGGTGCCCCAACTACAAATCATTGGCGACATAGAAAGGGAAGCTCTTGAACAGGTAAATGCAGAGTTGCTGGTACCTTTGAAAACGCAAGATAACAAGTTGTCAGGTCTGGTTATTCTAAGCCGAAAACTTTCCCAACAGCCATATACCCTGGAAGATAAGCAGTTAATTCATGCCCTGGCTGGTCAGATGGCGATGAAGTTGGAAAACGCCCGCCTTTACCGAGATACTCTGCAATCGAAAGATAAGCTGGAAACATGGCTGAACAGTATGACTGACTACGTAATGATCATAGACTCAAACTACCATGTACAGTTCATGAATAGCTCGGCTATAGATAGCTTTGGTAACAAGAGCGGTGAGCTTTGCTGGAGTGTTTTAGGTAAAAGCTCCCCATGTTCCTTTTGCCCCCAGGAAGCCTTTCCTGGTAAAAGTAAAAAGAAATTTCATTTCGCTACCGCTACCGAAAAGAGGGCTTACGACGTGGCAATTGCTACCCTTCCAACCCCGGATGGTGGATTTTCACTCATTGAGGTAATCAGAGACATTACTGAACAGAAGCAGGTGGAGTTAGAGAAAAGGGAAATAGAGCAAAAGGCACAACTCACCAGCCGCCTTGCTTCTGTTGGTGAGATGGCATCAGGCATAGCCCATGAGATAAATAATCCTCTGGTCGGCGTTATCGGCTTCGCCGAGCTGCTAGTGGAGAAAAAAGACCTTCCTGAGGATATCAAGGAGCAGCTGAAGATCATCAACAACGGAGCACAGCGGGTAGCGAGCATTGTGAAGAGACTGCTTGCATTTGCACGTCAGCATAAGCCAGAGCGAGTATACACTAACATTAACGAGATTATCGAAACCACGCTTGAATTACGCACTTATTCGTTGAAGACCAATAATATAAAGGTCACAACCCAATTCCAATCCGATTTGCCCTGGACTGTGGCTGACCCCGGACAAATCCAGCAGGTGTTCCTCAATATAATCATCAATGCTGAAGCTGAGATGAACCTGGCCCACGGCAAGGGAAATTTGCTGATAAGAACAGAGACAATGGATGACATTATACAAATATCCTTTAAAGATAATGGGCCGGGCATTACCAGGGAGAATCTAGATAAAATATTCGATCCTTTCTTTACCACCAGAGAGGTAGGCGAAGGAACAGGTCTTGGTCTGAGTATGTGCCATGGGATCATAGCAGAGCATAATGGCCATTTATATGCTAAGAGCTCACCAGGCAGGGGAGCCACCTTCATTGTAGAGTTACCAATTATCCGTGAAGACAAACAAATAGAGTCAGCAGCACCAGCTATGGATGAGCTTGAAAGAGTAGTCAAAGCTCGGATATTAATAATAGATGATGAACTAATAGTAAGACAATTCTTAAGTAAACTGTTAAGCGATGAAGGGCATGAGGTAGAGTCTGCAGATAATGCCGATAATGCCCTGGAGAGGCTAAAGAACAAAGACTTTGACCTTGTCCTGGCAGATATCAAGATGCCAGGCACCAGTGGCAGCGAGTTTTTTAAGCATATCCAGAATATGGACCGGTCTTTAGCTAAGAAAGTAGTCTTTATCACAGGCGATACCATGGCAGCAGATACCAAAGCGTTTCTCACTAAGACCAATGCTCCTTATATCACCAAACCCTTTGAAACCAAGAAACTGAAGAGTAAAGTAAATCGCCTCTTGGCTGATTCCAGCTAGTATAGAAAGACTTAGCAGCAGAGACAGGGATACAAGTGGCTGGTTTGCTAATTAACTGCACATTGCTTGTTATCCTAATAATGACAATAATAGGAGAGGTAAATCCAGCCACAATATCAATATATATTGACTCCTGCTGCCAATATGATATGCTGATCAAGCCAGGAGAGGAGGTAAATTATGGGTTGGAGTAGAGCCAGCAGGATTCTCCATTGTGAGGCGCTAAGGGTATTCTTCCAGGAGCAGGTTCGGGTATTAAAAAGGGATCGGAAAACGGCACTCATACTGACAGCGATATTCTGTGCGTTGCTGATAGCCGCTTTTATCGTTGGTATTAGTGATAATATACCAGGCATAGTGCTATGCTTCCTGGCTGCTACCATTCCAGTAATTGCATTTACATATACATTGCGAGATTTGAAAAAGTTACTAATACTGCTGGGGGCATCAGTTGGAGGTTTCTTTGTCTTTGTAGTTTTGCACAATGCCTTTTATGCACTGGGCATAATTACCGGTCATATCGTAATATTAAGCCATCTAATTAATGCCCTTGGCGTGGTATGCTTTTGCATTGCTGTTTTCCTGTGTCCCGCCGCTTTTCTGGTAGGGGCAGTGGGCAGCATAGCGCTTGCCACCAGGAAGAGGAAGAACCAGACAGCTAATTAATCCGTTCAATTGCAGGTAAACACCATTATCGGCTACAATAAATACCATAAAGTATTTAGAAAGGAGAATATATCAATGGAATTTGCGGATTTAGAGAAGTTAATCAAAGGCCGGCGTTCTATCCGCCGCTGGCAGGATAAAAAGGTCCCCGAAGAATTGCTGCTGCAGGCTATCCAGTTAGCCACATGGGCACCCAATGCTGCCAATCAGCAAAACTGGTACTTTTATGTCATTGTCAATCAGGATACCATCACCGCTATCGCTGATGTAGTTCAAGCTGGCGCTAACCAGATAGCCTCATGGCCTGAAGCTAATAAATTTGGTGATGATGCTGCCAGAATGCTGGACAGGGCAAGCCTTTTCCGTAATGCACCGGCAGCTATTGCAGTGGCCTCTACCAGGTACCACTCAAGCATCGATCAGATTTTAACCGCCCGGGAAAAGAGTGACCCAAAGGCAGGGCAGATACGTGAGTGGCGTAATATCGCCAATAGCCGTATCCAGTCGACATCTTCATCCATTGCTTATTTGCTATTGATTTTACACCAGATAGGTCTGGGCGCAGTATGGATGACAGGCCCCATGCAAGCCAAGGGGGAAATAGAAAAAATCCTCAAAGTGCCCCCTGAAATGGATATCGTTGCTTTCATACCCGTCGGCTATCCCGCCGAAAGCCCAGCTCCCAAGGAGCGCCGACCAATCGAAGAGGTCTGCAAGGTTGTCAGGTAGCAACCAGTATTACCAGAGGTAAATAAAAATTAGCTGTTGCTTAAAGCCTTATTAACTCCTATTACCAATATAACATCCTGGCCCTTCATAAGAAGGGCAAGTAAATAACGTATTGATATTAATGCTAAATCTAAATGGAAGCTGGTGAATGATGACAACCAAAGATGTGAAAGGAGAAATAAAAAATGGCAAATAAGGTTTTCGTGGTTGTAACCAGCAGGGATAAGGAAGTATCAGCAGGAGTAGGGCTCAGGTACGCATTCAACGCGGCTACCAAACCTTGGATGGATGAAGTTAAAATTATCGTCTTTGGCCCAGCAGAGGAACTCGCAGCTTATGACACTGAGGTACAGTTAAAATTAAAGGACTGCATGAAAGCTGGTATCGAGGTTCTATTCTGCAAGGCATGTTCTGATGAGAAGGGAATAACCGGTACGCTGGAAGAAGCAGGCTTTAAGGTCATATATGTCGGTTCAGTAATATCCCAACTCCTGAAAGATGGTTGGGATTCGTTGACCTTCTAAACTGGATTTGGGAAATGTTTCCTGGCTAGTTTTACACGGCCCGTCGTTGGGCTATAATAGTCTGAGGAAATTACAGGGCTGAATAAAAAACTCTGGGAGAGGTGCATGCTTCAAAAAAGGAAGTGAGTTAGTTATGAAAGATGCAACAGGAATAAATGTAAATAGAATAGCTCAGTTTTTGGAAAAGCCCGCGAAAGAATTTACCAAATTGGACCTTATCAGGTTTATTGAGGAAAAAAAGATCGAGATGGTGAACTTCCGGTATACAGGAGGAGATGGCCGTCTGAAAACCCTCAATTTTATAATTACCAGCAAAGCTCAACTGGACCGCGCGCTATCAATAGGGGAAAGAGTAGATGGCTCCAGTCTGTTGCCCTATATTGACGCTGCTTCAAGTGACCTCTATGTTATTCCCCGTTATAAAACTGCCTATATGAACCCATTCTCCCCTATTCCCACAGTAGATATGCTTTGCTCTTACTACACAAATGAAGGGATTCGACTGCCAAGCTCCCCGGAGAATATTGTTCAAAAGGCTCATGAGTTGCTGAAGAGTAACACTGGATTGACTCTCGAGGCTATGGGGGAACTGGAATACTATGTTCTCTATGACAGCCAGCGTTATTATCCAATTACAGCTCAGAAGGGCTACCAGGAATCCTCTCCGTTTTCTAAATGGGAATGGTTGAGATGTGAAGCCATGCAGGTTATTGCTCAGGCAGGAGGAAAGATTAAGTATGGTCACTCAGAGGTAGGCAATATCCGTGTAGAAGACCATGAGATGGAGCAACACGAGATTGAGTTTCTTCCTGTTCCTTTAGAAGATGCAGCCGACCAGATTGTTATCGCCAAATGGATATTGAGGATGATTGGGTATAAATATGGAGTAACGGTCAGCTTTGCTCCCAAAATACTAGCTGGACATGCAGGGAGCGGCCTTCATATTCATACAAAATTGACCAAAGATGGGAAGAATATGATGGTTGAAGGGAACCAGTTAAGCAATATTGCCAAAAAGTCGATTGCTGGCTATCTAACTCTGGCTCCCTCCCTGACTGCCTTCGGTAATACCGTGCCTACCTCTTATCTTAGATTGGTCCCCCACCAGGAGGCACCAACAAATATATGCTGGGGTGATAGAAACCGGTCTGTACTGGTCAGAGTTCCCCTGGGATGGTTAAACGCTAAGAATATGGCAAGAAATGCCAATCCACAGGATAGGAGCGAATCCCCGAAGCTCACAAGCAACCAGACAGTAGAATTTCGCTGTCCTGATGGTTCAGCTAATATTTATCTATTGCTAGCCGGACTGGCTGTGGCTGCCCGACATGGACTGGAAATGAAAGATGCATTGGAATTAGCTAAAAAACTTTATGTGGACGTGAACATCTTCTCCCCTGAGCACAAAGAAGTCCAGGAAAAACTGCCTCAGTTACCAGCTTCATGCTGGGAATCAGCCGACAATCTCTTGAGAGACCGTGAAATCTACCAGAAGGACCATGTCTTTTCTGCTATAGTAATCGATGAAATAGCGAAGAAACTTAAAGACTACAACGATGAGGGTCTGAGCGAGAAGCTATATGGCAAAGAAGATGAAATTAAAAAACTAATCGACGAGTATCTTCATTGTGCGTAATATTGAGGAACGCCGCCGTACAGCATACCTACAGCCGAGGACTTCGCTGATATAAACAGCTCCATAACTATAGAAGGTGAGAAGGAAAACCAGTCGCTACTACTTTGGCGGCTGGAGCTCAAATAAGCTGGAAACCCTAGCCGATTAGCTTATACAAGTACCATACCGGAATTTTCGAAATCCATCTCCTGCCAACCAGTACAACCGAGAGCATAGGCAAAAAAGATGAAGAGGTTCGAAAAGCAGGCAGTAATTTACACCTCCTCCTGTCACGGATTGGTTCACATTCTGGAACTGACCTATGGAGCCGTCCTGATTGGTATTGCCCAGGAGTTTGGAACTAGCCTGTTTGTCCTGGGGACACTGGCCAATATCATGGGCTTTGCTTTTGGAATCATGGCCTTGCCTGTTGGTCTCCTTGCCGACCGGGTAAGCGAAAGGCGTTTACTAATGCTTTGCTGCCTGGGAATGGGAGTATCCTCCATCGCTATTGGGCTCTCACCCAATATCCAGATTCTGAGAATAGCCTTGCTGGCGCTGGGGCTATCACTAGGCATTTACCATCCCGCAGGCTCAGCCTTTATAGCCAGAGTAGCCACCAACCGTGGTTTGGGCTTCGGCTATGTAGGCGTAGGAGGGAACATAGGACTTGCACTGGGACCAATACTTGCCAGCGTTATTGCCTCCGCCCTCGGCTGGCGGGCATCATACTTGATCTTTGCCATACCTGCTATATTCCTGGCGGTTATGTTCTTCTTTTTTACCCGTACCGAAGCGCCCACAACCCAGCAACCAACCATAACAGTAAGCACGGCAAAGACAGAATTGCGACCATTTATTCTGCCCCTGGCGCTCATTTTTTGCGCTTCAATTATGAACGGCTTTATTTATCGAGGCACGGTTACTTTTCTACCTCTATACCTCAGTGAACGGGTCCATCTTAGTTTTCTAAATTTAGATAGCATACTGGCGGCGGGCTCATTCGCCAGCATAGCATTTGCCTTCGGGGTCGGTGGCCAATTCCTCGGAGGTTACCTTTCGGAGCGAAAACGCCGTGAGAGCCTGGCTCTGGTAATAGCCATTGCGACAGTACCTCTACTCACGGTCATAGGCAATACTGAAGGCTTGGCACTGATGACTGCTGCCGCCGCCTTTGCCTTCTTTAATTTTATGGGGCAACCAATCTACAACAGCCTAATCGCTGACTACAGTCCGCCTGATTGGCGTGGTCGACTCTACGGAATCGCATATTTCTGCTCTTTTGGCCTTGGTTCTTTTTCCGCAAGTATACTGGGATATGTTGCTGTCCGATTTGGTACTAACTGGATCTTTATGGTGGCAGCCGGTTTCGGATTGGTAACACTAGCATGTACCACATGTCTTCTGGTAAGGGCACTAAAGACCTCCAGGCATGACAGGTAAATCGATTGCATAATGAAGAATGTTAGAATCACTCTATACCTTAAAAAAACCCCCTGCTGCCAGTATGTACTAGAATTCACCTTGATGGAAGGGTAAAACTTGACTGGAGGTAAAACCGTGCATATTAAACTGAAATTTCTAGGAGCATCACGAAATGTGACTGGCTCGCAGTACCTTATGGAGGCTAATAACATCAGATTCCTGGTAGATTGCGGGCTTTATCAGGAAAGAGAACTTAGAGGAAGAAACTGGGAGAGGTTTCCCTTCCCACCTTCTACAATCAATGCCGTACTCCTAACCCACGCTCACCTTGACCATTGTGGTCTACTGCCTAAACTGGTGCGCGAAGGGTTCAACGGTCATATCTACTGCACCGCTGGCACTTCTGAGATTGCCAAAATCATACTTATGGACTCCGCAAATATTCAGCAGGAAGATGCAGAGTTTAAAAGAAAAAGACACCAGCAAGAAGGCAGAAAAGGTCGTTATCCCGAGGTCCCACTGTATACAACAGACGATGCCAGGGCTTGCTTCCCCTTATTATCCACCGTCCACTACGGTGAACCAGTCCAGATAGGTGATGGGGTTACAGCTACTTTTTTAGATGCTGGTCATATCCTTGGCTCGTCCATGATAAAGGTCATAGTAAGCCAGAATGGAGAAAAAAGAAGCATTCTGTTTTCTGGAGATGTTGGGCGCTGGAACAAACCCATACTACGAGACCCAACCCTTTTTGACGAGGCAGATTATGTGCTGGTAGAATCCACCTACGGCGATAGATTACACCAGAGCCAGGGAACCATCGGCGATGAGCTTGCCGATGTGATAAACTCAACTGTAAAGGCTCGTGGGAATATACTCATTCCGAGCTTTGCCCTCGAGAGGTCTCAGGAAGTTCTCTACTACCTGAATCAATTGCTGATTGAAGACCGTATACCCCACCTTATGGTCTTCGTCGATAGCCCCATGGCGATAAGCGTCACAGAAGTGTTTGAACATCATCCCGAACTGTTTGACAGGGAGATGATGGGGCTCATCCGACAGGGGAAATCACCCTTCGACTTTCCCGGCCTTACCATGGTCAGGACGGTAGACCAGTCAAAGGCAATAAACTATATAAAAGGGTCTGCCATGATAATCGCGGGCTCTGGCATGTGCACTGGAGGAAGGATCAAATATCACCTGGCTAATAATATTTCCAGAAAGGAGAGCAGGATTCTCTTTGTGGGATATCAGGCAGTGGGTACCCTCGGAAGAGAAATTGTTGGGGGTGCTAAAACGGTGAGGATACTGGGACAGAAGCACCGTGTCAGGGCAAGGGTGGCTCAGATAAATGGTTTTTCTGCCCATGCCGACAGAGATGAACTTTTTCGATGGTTATCAGCTCTCCAAAGACCACCCACCCACCTGTTCGTCGTCCATGGGGAGGCAGAAGCATCATTGCAGTTCGCCGAATATTTGAGGGAAAGAACTGGCTGGGAGATATCGGTACCCGAGTATCAGGATATGGTTATCCTGGATTAGTGGCGAAAGGCAGTGCCTGGTATTTCAAATCAAAGATAAGTACAATTGCGGTTTTCCACGTGTTTCAACCCCAGCAGCAATCCTGTTACTGGGCCAGAGCCTTTCTACCGACAACCTCATGCTTTGTATACCATCTCTGAACTATTTCAATTACTGCGTCAGGCTCATCGCAAACTCTTAGTAAATCTAAATCTCCTTCGGAGATGAATTCTCTGGCCAAGACTGAGCTCTGCAGCCAACCCAGGAAACCTTCCCAGTAGCTACTGCTGAACAGTATCACAGGGAAAGGTTTCATCTTATGGGTTTGTATCAGGGTCAGTACCTCGGTCAACTCGTCAAGCGTCCCTAACCCGCCAGGGACGATAATAAAGGCGGTAGCATACTTCACCAGCATGACTTTACGGGCGAAGAAGTGACTGAATGTTATTGATCTTGTGGTATAGGCGTTGCAAACCTGTTCCTCAGGTAGTTCAATATTAAGTCCAACTGACTTTGCTCCAGCTTTAAATGCACCTTTATTGGCCGCCTCCATAACACCGGGGCCACCACCAGTTATGATTGAGAAACCCATCTCCCCCAACCGATGTGCTATTTCCTCCGTCTGCGCATAAAGCTCATCGTCCGGCTTGAGTCGGGCTGAACCGTATATAGTTATCGCTGGCTCTACTCCCGAAAGCTTATCAAATCCCTCCACCAGTTCACCCATTATCCGGAACATTCGCCAGGATTCTTCTTTGGCTAACTCGTTAATCTCATACTCGTATCCCATATTGCCCTCCATTACATATAAATATTATCACAGCACACCCGGAAAATCTGAATCATAATGCTAGATAATTTACAACTTCCATTATACATGCATTATTTCATGTTATAGTGATAGTATAAAGACACGAGGATTAAAAATTTGTCTCCCGCTCACATACTGCGGTATGATGAGATAATCAACTATGTTATAGCCTTGTTCTTATAAAACATGTACGGGTTAAGATGAAAAGACAGATAGCCGAACTTACATCCAACGTTTTTAGCCCCTTCCTGATAGGGCTGTTATTAGTTCTGCTAATCTCGTTCGAAGCAACCAATACCCTGCATGAAGCTATTAAATGGTCACTACTCCTGACCGCCATTAATATATTACCGGTCTTTATATTTGCCTTCTATCTGGCCAGGCATAACAAGGTCGAGAGTATTTTTATTAATATTCGCAAGCAAAGGACCAGTATTTATGTGCTGGGAATTATTCTGGCAGGTGTTAGCTGTATCATTCTTCTCTCGCCCAAGGCACCGTTGATGCTGTTAGCTCTATCTGTAACCAGTTTTTCAATAAATGTCATATTTATGTGTATCAATCTCCGGTGGAAGATAAGTATTCATGCCGCCTTTATCACTGCTGCAGTAACGCTGCTGTTTCTTCTATATGGCTTCAGGTCTACAGCATCCCTGGCACTGGTCCCTCTGGTAGGTTGGGCAAGGATAGAATCAGAACACCATTCAGCGGCCCAGGTAGTTGCTGGTGCACTCCTGGCACCCGCGATTCTGGTGGTAGTATTCCACCTTTTCGGTCTGATATAGATATTGAAAACTGATGTTTAATTAGCCTTGTCAGTAAAGAAAGGAGAAAGTAGATTTATGACAACTAAGAATCTATCCCGAACTGCTGGTATTATCCTGCTTCTGGTGGTACTTCTTTCATCGGCATGTAGCGGAGCGACCCCAAAAAGTAAGACGTACTCAGCTCCACCATCAATGACAATTGATGCCAGCAAGCAATACACTGCTACCATTGAAACAGAAAAGGGAGCCCTCGTGCTGGAGCTATTCGCCAGCGATGTCCCGGTAACGGTCAACAATTTTATATTTCTGGCACGTGAGGGATTCTATGATGGTTCCACATTCCACCGCGTTATACCTGGCTTTATGGCTCAAGGAGGAGACCCCTCTGGAACCGGAGCTGGCACACCTGGCTATTCCTTCGCTGATGAATTCACCAAACACACCCACGTGGCAGGTGCTCTATCAATGGCCAACTCGGGTCCTGATACCAATGGCTGCCAGTTTTTCATTACCTATACACCCCAGCATGGCCTTGATGGTAAGCACACGGTATTGGGTCAGCTAATAGAGGGAATGGACGTCTTAGAAAATATTAAACAGGGTGATAGCATAATACGAATAACCATAGAGGGAAAATAGCCAGCCCGGTTGTTAACAAACATGGAGGCATCGGCGATGTAGAGGTTTTGTCATGAAAATAAGAACAATTACCACAGGAGTTAACTTATCCTATCCTGCAGAAGCATCGATAATCAACAGAATCGCCGAATTTAATTCGAGAGCAAGAAAGGTCTTTGAAGGCAGGGGCTATCAAGTCCAAACACTAAGAATTACCACCCAGCCCTGGGTAGAGTATCTTGGCACATTGAGCCAGAGCCAGATAATTGGCGAAGTAAAGAACATAGAGAA
>DAOVDO010000071.1 GCA_030669525.1 Dehalococcoidia bacterium
TTTTGGGCTGGTGTGAACAAGGGAGAGTCAATTCTCTTCTCAGTCATGCCGATGCTCTGGTCATACCCTCACTCTGGCCAGAGAACTGTCCCCTGGTAGCATTAGAAGCCTTGTCGAGGGGAACGCCAGTGGTAGCCTCTGATATGGGAGGTTTGCCCGAAATTGCTGGTCTTCAGGGGGAAGACTTCGTGTATGGTCCGGGACATTTAAAGGAAGCTTTGATTAAAGTCCGAAATGCTCGTCCAGACCGGGAAGAAATGAAGGATATTTACTTACAGCATTTCACGCCTGAGAAGTTCACATCGCATTACTTAGAGCTGGTTTGCCAGAGAATCAAGAATGCCTAGCCTGAATTTTGTCAAATCAACGGATGACTACCATCCACAAGCAAGTCCGCACTCGGCGACAAGGCGAAAGCTATCCTTGCTCTTCTTTTTCCTGGGCCTCGCTATCTCTATAGCCTCTTGTGCTGGATATTCTATCAACTACATCCCAACCACTTATCAGTTCGGGTTGATACAGATGTTGCCGCCCTTGTTCTGGATTGGCTTTGCACTGTGCTTATTTTCACTCTTAGAAGGTATCAATAGAGATACGGAGGGGATATTCTTCATCAAAGCCCTCCTTCTCTCTATGCTGATATGGAACATTACAACCCTGGTGCTCCAATACCCCTACGCTCCAGGTAGCTATATGCATATTTTTAGAGCCTCACCGATAATGCTGACCGGTCATGTGCCGCCGCCCAGTGAGACTTTACCCTGGCTATTTAAGCAATACCCGGCAAGCTTTCCCGGCTACTTTATTCTGCTATCATCTATTTTCCAGATAACTAATATAGCCCCGCTAGAGTTTGCCAGATACTACCCCCTGTTTTCCAGCGCCATCACTTTTCTGGCTATCTGGCTGTTTTTCAAGACCTTCCTGCCCTCGAAGAACTATCGCTGGGCATTGCTTATAGCAATGCTGGCCAATGTCTATTTCCAGTTTCAAGTTTCGCCACAGTCAGCAGGGCTTTTCGCTGGATTGCTGATATTGGTCGCCCTGGAAAAAGCCGACTGGCGTTGGAAAGTCACTGCCACCCTGCTCTTTGCCTATGTCACCATATCCCATCCCACCACGGCATTCATAGTCCTTCCAGCCACCGGTCTTGCCTGGCTATTGAGACTATTACTGGTTAGAGACAGGAAAATACTACTCGAGCCAGTTCCATTTTTTGTCATTGGCTGGATAGCCTGGACAATGTTGTTTGCCACCTATTTTCGGGAAAGCCTGTTTGAATTAGCAGTAACTGAACTGGCTGTGTCAGGTGCGCCCGGTGCGCCGATTGTGCTCGCCGCAGGCATCCCTCCTGTTGTGGGCATCATCATAGCCGAGGTCTGGAGACAGCTTTCTAGTGCCTTTTCCTGGGCACCACGAATAAGATTTGTTGTGCTGGGGGTTTTCGCACTTGCCTCAGTTTACTATTTGGCACGGCAATGGCTAAATAAAGCTAATCACAACCAGAGGCTGCTAATCACCTATACTGCCTTCTTAATTGCCCCTGTGGTAATGACGTTAATAGATATCACTTTCCTCAGAACTGGTCAAGGTCAACTGCATGACCGCTATTTCCTTTTCTTTCTGCTTGTTGCCCCTATTCTGCTGGTGAAATTAGGTGAAGGAATCAGCCACGCTATCAAGAAGAAAGCCTTCTTCATTGTCCTTGCTGTGGTGGCACTACTGAATTTAAGCACAGCCTTTTATCAATCGGCACGTTTCACTTATAGCGACCAGACCTTCGTTGCGTCTGAGTTTGTAAACATCAATACCAGCTGTCGCGTGGTAGGTGGATGCCTCTTCCCCGACCTGGCTAACCCATACCAGTCAGCTATCCTGCGCCGGTACACATTTTATATTTTGTATCCTGACCCTATAAGCAGTCGCCACGGGCAGTCCATCATCGTATTTGATGACTATGACCGGGCATTGTATGAGATTTCCTACGGTATAGCGAAGTATGAGCTTTATACTCAGGAAGTTGACAGGGTAGACAATTTTAGCCTAGTCTATTCCACCAACAGGTATGCTATCTACTGGTTTCCAGGTGCTGGAGGCTAAAAGACGGACCATAGGCAGAGAATGTATGAGGAGGCGTGAACCATGCTGAGAATATTCATTGATTTTGGTTCGGAGTCACCAGCTATTGGAACTCATGCTATGGTTATCTCTACACTGAAACTGCTGCAAGAGATTTTCCCCGGTGCTGAGTTCACTATCCTTTCTATCTACCCGGACGTGGACCGCAGGAGATACGGCAGTTTCGGCTTTAATTTGAATATAGTTAGACGGGCAAGAGGCAATGCCGGGGCAGCATGGGCACAATTAAGGCAATGCTCCAAAGCAGATATAGTTGTTGGAGTTTACGGTGATGGGTTCGTTGCCAGCACGAATTTGGCATTTCTCGAATTCGTTGCCAAGATGTGGGTGGTTACGCTACCTGGAAAACCGCTTGTAGTATTCCCATCATCGATGGGTCCATTTAGCGGTTGGCGTAGCCCACTGGCGAGATGGGCTCTGAGGAGAGCTAAGTTGATAGCAGCCAGAGAGGAGACTACTTATCGATATTTGGTTGAAACTGGGGTAGACAAACGTCTTATATCCCTTGTTCCCGATGTAGCCTTTGCTTTGCCATCAGCTCCCCGGGCAAGATTGGAGGAGATTCTAGTAAAAGAGGGTATAAACACTGCTCAAAGACCGCTAATCGGTCTACGAGTACGCCCGCTTAAGGTTTATCCTGGTTTTTCAGAAGTCAAACAGGAGGATTATATCCAGCTAACAGCTCAAGTAACTGATTACCTGGTGACGAATCTGAATGCTACCGTGGTCTTCATACCCTACTATATATGGCCAAAAGGGGTAACTAAAATGGGCGGTATAGCGGCTAGAGTAAAGGGAGACGATATAACTATATTCAGAGAGGTATTCAGCAAGGTACAACATAAGGACAGGACGATACCCATTGAGACTGAGTATGGTGCTGTGGAGCTAAACGGAATCATCGGGCAATGTGATTTATTCATTGGGGCGCAACTGCACTGCAACATCGCCGCAATTTCCATGTGCGTGCCCCCCATAAGCATAGACTTCAGGTATAAGACCCCTGCAGTCATGAAAATGGTTGGGCTAGAGAAATACTATTGCGACTTGAGAACAGTGACTTTCTCTGAGTTGACTGGCAAGATAGACGATTTGTGGAACAATAGAGAGGACGTACGACAGATGCTTCGACTTAAGGTAGAAGAATTTAGAGCCTCTATATATTCGTTCGGTCAATCAGTGCACGATTTATTAGCCAGTAAGCAACATTCCTAGCTGATTTGCTCTTTATACCCCTTTGCCCAAAAGTTTACTCCCCCACCTTGAAATTGTGCCAAGGGGGCCAATTAAGCTCCACAGTCGTCGCCTTCGTCCGATATATATCTCGGGATAAAGAACCATGGCATAGATATATGATAGCAAATTTGATTTCAGGAGCTCAGCGGTGTCATTGGGAACTGGCTTGCCGTGTAATCCAAACAGGTTGCGTCGCCCTGTCAGGTACTTTTTCTTGCGATAGAATGCTCCTACTTTTGACTCTACCAGTCTATCACGGCTAATATTGCTCAGCTCTATTATCCCCGCTGATGCAGCCTGCTTTAGAAACCGGCCACCAACTTCGCTTCGAGAGATTATTGAGGATATGCCTATTGAATCGTGTTGGAACTCAGGAAAGCCTATGTCACCAAAGGAAATATCAGATAGCTCGCAGCTATGGTCGCTGCACAGCGTGCACCGTGTCGGAATAAAGAATGACCGCAATAATTTACAATAATATTCGAGGAATGGGAGAGAATACCTTTTGCCATTTCTCAAGGTAGCTACGAATTGACCTGGGTTCCCTTGACCTCGATAGTCAAACCTGGCAACTTCCTGGGGGTTAATTCCTGCCTTGCGCAACATGTATTCGGTGGCCAAAAAGGTGCGATTACCAGAGCAGAGGAGTCCAAAATGAAGAACAACACGTTGCTTCAATTTCTTATCAATTAACTCCGCCTTCCTGATTCCCTGGATATGGCAGGGAAGCCCGACCACAGCAAACCTCTCTCCGTCTTTGGCCTTGAGGATTTTTTTCAGAGCTATGTTTGCCGGCACAGGACAATATTTAGATTTCGCAGCTTCAATTATTTCGTCCTTGGTCCTGGCAATGAAAGGCTCTGGCTCCAAGGGATTATCTTTTTTCATCCTGGTCACCAAAGCGCCGTCAATCATTCCTTGTTCCAGAGCGTAGATAAGCAACGCCGTAACCAAGCCACCAGAAGCAGAGTTATACCTGATGTCATAATCAGCAGCGTGTCCAGCGTAGCAATTAATATAACTCCCTAGCAAAACATCATCGGGCTCCTTACCAAAGATTTCCAAATTCAATTGCCTGAAATCTATAGAATGACCAGGGCACACCTCAAAGCACAGGCCGCACTGGTTACACTTTTCCTCATCCAGTTGAGGAACATAAATCCCTTTCTTGTGCTCAATCACCATCTCAACAGCATCCACGGGGCAGGTGCCCACACAGGTGCCACACCCAGTGCACAGACCGCTCTCCACTACTTTCCAAATAGTTTTATGCTCTATTGACATGTTTTCTCCACCAATGCTAATTATAACAGTTGCTCGCACGCTTACATACTTACTAAGTTGGCAATAGGAGCATTCTCTACTTCCTGAGGAATATGAGCATCTAGGAAAGGTGTTTCGCCGGCGTTTCTTGCCTTTTCTGCCCACGGATAAAAATGTTAAGGTTATTAACCTCACCTGCGGCGCCGGGCATTTTCTCTATTTCTATTTCCTCCAGAAACAGGGCTATAGCCAGGCACAGGATGCTGACATCAGTCAGGAGCAGGTGGAAGTTGCCCGGCAGATGGGAGTAGAAAATATGGAGGTAGGGGATCTGTGGCAGGCATTAGCTCGCAGTAAGGAAGAGTTTGATTTAATATCTGCCAATGATATTATAGAGGACTAGAGAAAGGGTGAGGTTCTGGAGATTTTGGATTTAACTTATGCTGCGTTGAAACCTGTGGACAGGATTTTGATGGCAACATCAAACGCAGATACCCACTTTGGGGCAAGCGCCCGGTTCGATGATTTTACTCATGAAACTGCTTTTACCATGGGGAGGCTAGCTCAAGTATCCCGGTTTTGCAGTTTTGGGGCATCATTATGATTAAGATATTGATGCAAAATGTTGGCCTCACCAACAAAGGAAACTACGCAATAGTAACCGTGACAATGGAGACGGTCAAGAAATTTGTGCCCGATGCAGAATTTGTTTTAATGGGGTATAGCGAAGAGAATCGAACCGAACCTCGGATTAAGAAACCGGCTGCAGAGATAGCTTTCGGACAGCACAAGAGACCACACCGCAGGGTAATTTCTTTGCTATATTTGGCCGAGTGTGCTCT
>DAOVDO010000101.1 GCA_030669525.1 Dehalococcoidia bacterium
GTTAACTTTAGAACTTTGGGCTATCTTCCATACTACAGTATGCTCCCTGCCTCCTCCTCCTATAACCAGTACCTTCAATAATTACTATTTCCTTTCCACTTGATAGCACTTGTTCTTTATCACACCTTTTTCAAGGTACCAACAAATTTACGAAATCTCTTTAAACTTCTCTGCCTGAACAGTGTCAAGGGCTTGAATCAATTTAACTAACTCGGCAACATGTTCCTTTTCCTCTTCAACGATGTGCTCCAGCACTGTCACAGCCTCCTCATTTCCCAGGATTTCAAGGTGCTCCTGATATTGATTTATTGCTTGCAATTCGCCGACCAAATCTTCACGTAACATCTCCAGGTCCATGGACAATTCTTCTTCTGGGCTGAAACCCTCTTCCTCTGGTGAATAACTCATTTTTCTCCTCCTTTGAAATCTATTCCCATTCTATAGTCGCTGGTGGTTTACTGGTAATATCATAAACCACCCGATTAACATTGGGCACCTCATTAACTATACGGTTCGATATTCTGGCCAGAAGGTCATATGGCAATCGTGCCCAATCAGCAGTCATAGCATCTTCGCTGTTTATTGCCCTGACTGCTACCAGATAGCCATAGGTTCTATAATCACCCATAACACCAACGCTTTTAACATCGGTGAGCACAGCGAAGCTCTGCCATAGTTGTCGATACATATTGGCTTTTTTGATCTCATACATTACAATCCAGTCAGCAGAACGAAGTATTTCTAGTTTTTCCCTGGTCACTTCACCGATGACACGAATTGCCAGTCCCGGTCCTGGAAATGGCTGCCGCCAAATCATATCCTCAGGCAAGCCTAAAGCCAACCCTACCTCACGGACTTCATCCTTGAACAAGTAGCGAAGAGGCTCAATAAGGATGAATTTCATTTTAGCCGGCAATCCACCAACATTATGGTGGCTCTTTATCTTGGCTGAAGCTTTGGCTTCTGTTGTAGTACTTTCAATAACATCGGGGTAAAGAGTGCCCTGTGCCAGGAAATCGACCTTGCCTAATTTGGCTGCCTCCTCCTCAAAGACCTTGATGAACTCCTTGCCTATCAATTGTCGCTTCTTCTCTGGGTCAGTTACCCCACGAAGCCGTTCCAGGAATCTTCTACTGGCATCTACATAAACTATATTCATTTTAAGATTCTGCTGGAAAGTATTTATTACCCTCTCTGGTTCCTCACGCCGCAACAAGCCATTATTTATGAAGAAACAGGTCAACTTATCCCCAATGGCACGATGGATAAATCTAGCAGTTACCGCTGAATCAACACCCCCGGAAAGAGCACAAATAACCTTACCTTCCCCTACTTGCTGCCTGATTTTATCTATACTCTCAGTTACGAATCTGTTAGGTGTCCAGTTGCCCTTGCACCCACATACACTATATACAAAGTTTAGAAAAATATATTTACATAGCGGAGTGTGAACTACTTCAGGATGAAATTGAAGTCCAAAAATGCCTTTATCGTTACCCATGATAGCCACTGGCGAGTTCTCAGTATAAGCCACGGCACTAAAACCAGGTGGCATTTCTGTTATTCGGTCGCCATGACTCATCCATACCGGAAAAGATTCGGGAAGACCCGCGATAATAGAGCAGTTCTCAGCACCTTTATGCAAGATAGCATGTCCAAACTCCTGCTTTTCTCCTGGTAGTACCTTCCCTCCCAGTTGATAGGCAATAACCTGCATGCCATAACAAATACCCATTATGGGCAGGCATTTCTCATAAATATATGTGGGAGCCAGAGGCGCGCCAGCAACATAAACGCTAGCTGGACCTCCTGAAAGAATAAAACCCCGAGGGCGCAGAGCAGCCACTTTCTCCCAGGGAGCATCATAAGGCACAACCTCACAGTAGACATGGCATTCCCGCACTCGCCTGGCAATGAGCATGCTGTACTGTGAACCAAAATCAATTACCACTATTGTTTCACGTTCACCAGGTGGTAGTGGTTTAGGTTCAGGGATGGGTTGCTCACCACGTAACCCCTTGGCGATTTCCAGGTAAGTAGAGACTTCAATATCGTCGCTGGTAGATACTCGGTGGCTTGGTAAACCTTTTTCCTTTTTAATCATTGGTTTATGCGCTGTAGCTTATCATCGTGTTAAGTTGTTTTCAAGTTGCGTTAGGCTAAGGTATTTAACATGGCTGGCTATCGTCATGGCAATAACGTTCTTTATGCGTCAGAGAGTTGTAATACATTGCTGCACAAGCTCTGCACTGTTCAGTGCGAGCTCCCTTACCCGACTGACTGTCTGAGGTAACATTTCTTTTATTTTTGTCTTATTTGCTAGCGTGCTCTCAATCTTACCAATCATATCCTCTAACTTGAGTGTATTGATGTCCAAGACATAGTCCTGCAAGCCAAGCATATTCATTATGCCATCTGTTTTCTTTTCATATGAAATCGCAATCGTGGGTACGTACATAGACGTCGAAAATATGTTTGAGTGCATTCTGGTGCCAATGAATAAATCCATATATCCAATCATAGCTTTAAGCTGTTCTGGAGAATAATCTTCAGTTAAAACGGTGACCCTGTCACTGTCAACTACATCGGCTATTTTCCTTGATATGATTCTGTCATCATTGCTGGGTGAAAAAATAACCTCGGGGTAAAATATCACCCTAGCATTTAACTCCGAGACAAGGTACTTTATAGTATTAACCATTACAGCAAAGTAATTGTTGGCCTCCCATTTCCTTTCGTTCCCTCGGTACTGGGGAAAATACCAGTTCCTAGCGGTAACACCAACTAAAAAGTCCCCTGTCTGCCGGTGAACATTTGCTCTGGTCAGAAGCCTGTCACCTTCCTCTATGGGTAAAACCGTCGTAAGGAAGGCGGCGTCAGCTCCGCTATACACCGGTGGTCGTACACCTAAGTTCTTGAGATAGTCCACAGAGAGTTCCTCTCTGGTTATTATCAGGTCAACTTCATTCAACACATGCCTGGTGGCCTTTTCGACAATAATATTTGTAAATGGCTCAATAGACTGTGCCCATATAATTACCGTTTTTCCTAACATTTTGGCAAGGTGAATTCCATATAATGGTCCCAGATTGCCCAGGCGATATCCTCCAATATAACCTCCGCCAGCGCTGATCACAACATCGGCATTAGCATAAGCACGTAAGGCATTACCGGTTAGAGCCTTAACCTTTTGTAATTTGACCAGTGATGTATACTTAATCACATTCAATAAATAATTCACACCGCTGGCCAGCTTTTTGGAGTAGTCCCTGTATGGCACAAGCAGACATCGGAAAACCTGTATATCATTATCATATCTCTGGTATTCCACCCTATCGATATCGGGGGTATGCGACAGGATAGTAATATCTGCATCGGGAAAGTATTTTCTCAGAGCGTAGAGCATGCCAATAACAATGGCAGCGTCACCCTTGTTGTACCAGCTGTAGGCATTGGTTATAAGTATTTTGCTCAATTCTTATATCATTTGGCTGGTTATTTCTTCCAATAACCTCAAAGTCTGTCTGCCATCTTCGGCAGTTACCGGCACTTGAGTTCCATTTTGGATACTTTCAAGGAACTTATTGATTAAAACTCGATGCCCTCCACGTTTACCCATGATTACTCTGGCTCCAGTGGAAACCGTGTTGCTTAACAGTTGAAAGCCCCAATTCAGATTCTCTAAAGCACATTGCGGAGGGCTGCATTTTCCCCTGTCGCTTTTTCCCCTATATTTAATTACTACTCCATTATAAAGACTGCTATATAAGTTCATTCTTGTCCCAAAGATATCAACCGCCATGAGGCTGGGCGAATTACACGACGAGATGATTGTTGCTATCCCCCTCTTACCACCCAGTATTATTCTCACTTCGTCAAAGCGTACATGGTCAAGATGACCCAGTTTTCTAACATAGACAGCTACAAGTTCTAATTCACCTAAAAATTCCCTGGCAAGATAGATTGGATGGGGTAGGGTATCCCCAAATACTCCACCCGGCAATTTGTGCCACCAGTGGGTTGGGTCAGAAATAATCGGGAAATCTTGCGGTGGACAACTTTGTTTGATCTCCACCCCTACCAAATCACCAACAACCCCTTTGTTTACCATCGATCTTGTTCTCATCATGGCCAACCCGAATAGCATGTCATGAACAACACCTAATCTCACCCTGTTTTTTATCGAAGCCCTTATCATCTCATCGGCTTTATCAATAGTTAGCGCCATTGGCTTTTCTACTAAAACGTGACAACCAGCCTCCATCGCCTGAATAGACAACGCTGCATGTGTGTTAATTGATGTGCAGACGTCTACTACATCAAGCCTTTCCTGGTTCAACATCTCACCAAAATCAGTGTAAAGCTTATCAATTTTAAATTTTCTGGCGATATTTCTTGCCAACTCTTCATTCTTGTCACAAACCGCGACCAACTTAGCGATCCTCGAGTGGGCCAGAGTGGGTATATGGATGCTCTGAGCTATGAAACCACAACCAGTGACGGCGACCCTTAAAGGTTGGGATGCCACATCTTTCATCTATTTCTCCTTTC
>DAOVDO010000079.1 GCA_030669525.1 Dehalococcoidia bacterium
GTCCACAACATCTACCATGTTGGCATCAAGCAAGAGCCCCCACAAAAAAAGCAGGCTGTGGTAGCAGGCAAGAAAGTCGGTCGCAACGACCCCTGCCCCTGCGGCTCAGGCAAGAAATACAAGCATTGCTGCGGAAAGTGAAGATGCTTGATAGAGATGTAGTTGAAGAATTCCTTGATTGCGAGTTTGAAGAAATGGAAATTCCTGAGGATATTTCCAGGGAACAACTTGTAGAAGCCTTTTGCCAGTATGCGGAAGATGATTACTATGAATGGCTGAAGGATAACTTCAAAACCTTCTTCAATCATTATAATCCCGACTGGAAATGGATACGAAATAGAGTCAAAGCTTCGGCACCTGAACACAAATAGTTTCCAGTTGAGCACAAATAGTGTTCAGCGAAGCCGGAACAAGCATAATGAAAAACACAGCTATTGCTAAAGTATTCGGTGACATCGCCGACCTCCTGGAGCTTAAGGGCGAGAATGCCTTTAAGATTCGGGCTTACCAGAAGGCAGCACGGGCTATCGATCATTACCCCAGGGAAATCAGGATTATGCTCGATGAACAGGAAGACCTGATGAATATACCCGGTGTGGGTGAGGCAATAGCAAAGAAAACCACTGAACTGGTGACTACGGGGAAGCTGGACTATTACGAGAATCTAAAAGCCGAGTTCCCCGAAGGGATAACAAACCTGCTTGCCATCCCAGGCATCGGTCCCAAGACAGCCAATAAGCTTTCCACTGAGCTGGGGATAACTTCTGTTGATGCTTTAGAGCAGGCAATTCACAATGGCCGGGTTGCCGGGCTCTTCCGCCTGGGCGATAAGACCGCTGGCAACATACTTCAGCAAATTCAGGCTTTACGCCGCAAAGACCAGCGCATCCCTATCGGGGAAGCTTTGCCCATTGTAGAAGAAATCCTTGGCTCACTTCACTCTATTGGCGGGGTAAAGAACCTTACCTGTGCTGGCAGCCTGCGCCGGTTCAGGGAGACTCTGGGAGATATTGACCTTATGGGCACCGCCGATAATCCTGAAGAGGTTATAAATGCCTTTGCTTCCCTGCCTCAAATAGGGCAGGTGCTGGCTCAGGGGGCAACCAAGGCAAGCGCCATTGTCGCTGGAGGACTACAGGTTGACGTGAGGATGGTGGAGCATGACTCTTTCGGCTCTCTACTTCAGTATTTCACCGGCAGCAAGCAGCATAACATCTCCCTGAGAGAAAGAGGGCGAAGACAGGGCTTGAAGCTGAGTGAGTATGGCATCACCATCCTGGAAACGGATAACCTGGAAAAATTTGCTGTCGAGGAGGACTTCTATCGCCGGCTGGGGCTACAGTATATTCCACCCGAACTCAGGGAAGCACAGGGTGAGGTGGAGAGAGCCGCGCAGGGGACTCTGCCAGAGCTTGTTAAGTTATCTGATATACTGGGAGACCTTCATATTCACACCGACTGGAGCGATGGACACGGCTCACTTGAGGAGATGGCTCTGGCTGCCAGGGAACTGGGCTACCAGTACATAGCAATTACCGACCACTCCGGGGGGCGGGGTATTGCACATGGTCTGGACGAAGAAAGATTGAGGAAGCAAATGGCTGAGATAAAGGAGCTTAACGAACGGTTGAGTGGCATACGAATACTAAGTGGGGTCGAGGTCGATATCCGGGCGGATGGCAGCCTGGACTTGCCACATAAAATCCTGTCTGATTTGGACATAGTTATTGCTGCCGTGCATTCCGCCATGAACCAGGACGAGGAAAAGATGACTGCCAGAGTATTGAGCGCCATAGAAAATCCAGCTGTTGATATTATTGCTCACCCCACTTGCCGCCTCCTGGGTCAACGAGAGCCTGTAGCCATAGATTTGGAGGCCCTCTTCCAGGCAGCAGTCAAAAACAACAAGGTGCTGGAGATTAATGCCATGCCTGCCAGGCTTGATTTAAACGATGTCCATGCCTTCCGAGCCAGGGAGATGGGAGTAAAGCTTGCCATCGAAACCGATGCTCATAGCGTCGCTCACCTGGGTTTCATGCGCTTTGGAGTTAGCGTTGCCAGACGAGCCTGGTGCGAGCCCCAGCACATATTAAATACCCTTCCTCTGGGAGGAATTACTGCCTTCCTGTCTGGAGCATAGATGAGTAAAGTTGCAGCTATTTTCGACTTCGACGGCACCCTGGCCAAAGGACATGCCTGGGCAGGATTTCGCAACTACTACTCAGAGCATAAAAGCAAAAGAAGGTTCCTAATGTCAGCCTTCTTAGTCACGCATATGCCTCTATGGATGCTGAGCAAGAGCGGGCTGCTCAGCATGGAAAGGTGTATGCAGAAGTGGGCGGAGGACTTCGGTATTATTTTTAAAAGGGCAAGCAGGGAGGAAGTCCAGGAGACCTGCCAATGGGTAGTTGATAACTATGTGGCCCCCCGGTTCCGCAGCGACATCGTCGATATTCTAAATCAGCACAAACAAAGCGGGCACAAAGTCATAATTGTCTCCGGTGCGTTTAGTCCTTTCCTGGAAATCGTGGGACAGTCGTTAGGAGTATCCCATGTAATTGGCACAAAGCCCGAAATGGTTGATGGCAGATATACCGGCAGGGTTGTTAAACCCGCGTGCTTTAACCAGAATAAAGTCAAACTGCTTAAGGAGTATATCAGCCAAAACGGACTGGAAATAGACTTCCAGTCAAGCTTCGCTTACGCTGATAGCACCTTTGATATCCCCTTGCTGGAGCTGGTAGGTAATCCGGTGGCAACCTACCCGGATGAGAATTTACGCCAGATTGCCAGGCATAACGGCTGGCAAATACTGCCCTGAGCTCAACCGGCAAGCTCCCTTTTTTTGAACCCTCAGCGGTAACAAGAATATAATATAACATTATGGTATATCAGGAGATATCGAGGGGGTAAATACAGTGTCCTGCAGTGCAGGTGATATTCAGTCAATCAAGCATCTAAAAGAGTCAATTGCTGAGGGCAAGCACTGGTACCTGGCTTTGCTCGAGGCTATCAGGCTATGGGACAGCCATGAAGAAGATTACAACGAACGACACTACCGATATCTAATTGACAATGAGGCTTTTGATTGGCTGGTTCTGGCAGAAAGATTATGTGAAGAGGTCACTGAATTTATCCCGGAAAAAGAGCGAATCGCCCTCCTGTTCTTTGACCAACCACCAGTAGATTTGCCAAAGGACGAATTCAAAGAGCTGATTGGCAATGCCAAATACCAGGCTTATCTTAACTATCTCTACGGGGTTCTCGTGGAGGAATTTCTGCTTTTAGCTGTAATCGAAGAGATACGCAAAGGAAAGCGGTCTCTGGGCTTGACCAGGGATGGGGAAGTAACCGACGAGGCTTATCAGCGCATCTACGGTGCTACCCAACAGGAAATGCTGACCCGCTTTAGAAAAGAGCAGGGCTACCCCAGACTCAAATCCATAACTGCGGGAGAAGTCAAGGAATTTACCTACTGGTTATTCAAGCAGCGCTTGAAGAAGTGCGATAAATCCTGCGTTGCCAGCGATACCAAGAAAGCTCTGGCGAAGATGCACCACTATATGCAGCTAAAAAGCCGCCGCATCGCTCACCCCAGTTGAGATAGCTCTGATTCCAATCTTCCCAGTTTATCTTCAAGTATGTGAAGCTTTTGCCTTTCTTTCTCAACGATATGTGGTGGTGCCTTATCCAGAAAGGCGGTATCCTGTATCCTCTTATTAACCTGTGAAATCCTGGCCTGTGTTACTTCTCTTTCCTTTATTAAACGTTGCTTTTCAGCAAGCCGATCTACCATGCCTGCTAATGGTATAACCACCTCGGCTTCTTTCAACACCAGAACGAGCGCTTCCTTTTCCTCAGGTCTCCTTTCTACCCGGCTAAAAATATCCAGGGGGCGAACCCGAGCCAGGGTCTCAATAAATTTAGCTTGAGAGGCTATGTCAAGCAGGAGCTCATCGGTAAAAATCTGTGCTTCAATCCAGCTGTTCGATTTCATCTTGTGCTGGGCGCGAGCATTACGTATGGAACGGATAATCTCTATTACCGCTTCCATAGTCCGTTCTGCTTCAGCATCAATGGATTCCTTATCAGCAACAGGATATTGGGCTATCATTATTGAAGCAGGCATCTGGCTCTTACCGGGTAGACGCTGCTTCAATCTCTGCCATAGCTCCTCGGTAATATAAGGCATAAAAGGGTGTAGAAGGCACATCGATTTTTCCAATGTACTTACCAGGTAAGGCAGAGATGAAGGCGTCAAGTCATCGTTACGAAGACGTATTTTAGCAATCTCAATATACCAGTCACAGAACTCTGACCAGACGAACTCGTAGATTTGCTGCTCTGCTTCACCAAACTGGAAGTTGCCCATGAGCTTGCTAACATCATCGATAAGACGATTGAGGCGGCTTTGAATCCAGCGATCCTCTATGCACTGCGGTCTTCCTGCTTCTGTCGTTTCCAAAGCCTGTCCTTTTACTGCTTCAGCATCCATGCTCTGGAAAATGAATCTACTGGCATTCCATAATTTATTGATGAAATTGCGGCTGGACTCCAGTCTTCCCCTGCCAAGGTTTATGTCATTACCGGGAGAGCTGCCCGTGGTCAGGGCAAAACGAAGAGCATCAATACCGTACTCGCTTATCGCTTCAACAGGATCAATGACATTCCCTCGCAGTTTGCTCATCTTCTCGCCATTTTCGTCTCGAATCAACCCATGCAGGTAAACGGTATGGAAAGGAACCCGCCCGGTATCTTCCAACCCCAGCATAATCATCCTGGCAACCCAGAAGAACAGGATATCATAGCCAGTTTCCATCACGGAGGTGGGGTAGAAATAGCGAAGGTCCTCAGTATCCACCGGCCAGCCTAAAGTGGAGTGCGTCCACAATGCCGAGCTAAACCAGGTATCAAGGACGTCAGGGTCCTGTACGATTTTATTTGAACCACAATGCTCACAGGCCAAGGGCGCATCTACAGATACCGTTAACCCATCGCAACCCTGGCAATACCACACTGGTATACGGTGTCCCCACCATAGCTGACGGCTGATACACCAATCCCTGATGTTTTCCATCCAGTCAAAATATACTTTGGTGAAGTGTTCCGGGATTATGGTAATACTGCCATCTTTAACTGCTTTAATAGCTGACTCAGCCAGAGGTTGTGTGCGGACAAACCATTGCAGGCTAACCCTGGGCTCAACTATGGTGCGGCAGCGGTTGCAATGCCCTATTGAATGCCTATAAGGCTCGATTTTCTCCAGTAGCCCTTTATCCCTGAGGTCAGCCAGTAACCTGTCACGGCAGGCAAACCGTTCCAAGCTGGCATAGGATCCTGCTTTCTCATTCATGGTGGCATCAGCATTCATAACGTTCACCAG
>DAOVDO010000114.1 GCA_030669525.1 Dehalococcoidia bacterium
CCGTTACTTTAAGGCAGCTCAAATCCACTAAAGCTATGCAAGATATGCAGCCTAAGATTCAGGAACTACAAAAGAAGTATGGTAGGAATAAACAGAAACTTCAGCAGGAGATGATGAAACTATATAAAGAGGCAGGGGTGACTCCCCTGGGCGGAAGGTGGCCCATGTTGATTCAGTTTCCTGTGTGGATTGGTCTATACCAATCCATCATGAAAGCTCTTGCTACCACACCAGAGAATTTATTGAACTTGTCCAAGCATCTTTACTCTGGGCAAATAATAAGTCGAGCGCTTCCCTTAAACAGCCATTTTTTATGGCTTGATTTAAGCCAGCCTGATCCTACTTTTATCTTGGCTATTCTGGTTGGTGGCTCAATGTGGGTTCAGCAGAAAATGACGACTGCTCCACCTGCTAGTTCATCACAACAATCAACGAGCGCTATGATGCAGGTAATGATGCCGTTTATGTTTGGTATGATTTGCATCATGATGCCCAGTGGCTTACCCCTCTTCTGGCTGGCCTCTACTTTGATTGGCATTGCAACCCAATATTTCGTCACCGGTGGTTGGGGGTACCTGAAAAAATCTTCTTCCTCGACACAGCTAGAGTCACCAGGTAAAGGCAAGAGAATACGATATGGGTAGTATCTGCCGACACGAATATCGAAGTAAGTTGTTGGGAGTAAAAGGTTAAGACATGGAAGAACTTGAGATAACAGCAAAGTCAGTAGAAGAGGCAACCAGGGAGGCGGAAGAGCGGTTGGGTATAGGTCGTGATCAGTTTGACACGGTAATTGTAAAAGAGGGCAAGTCGGGAATTTTTAAAGGGGAAGAAGCTGTAATTATAGTAAAGCCCAGAATGTCTCAACTACCCGATTCGCTGAGAAAAGAAGAACAAGGTGAGGGTGAAGATGTAATCAGGGTTGCTACTGGAGTGATAGAGACGTTACTCGAGCTAATAGGTTTAGAGGGGACTATTGAAGCCTCGTCCGATGAGACATCAATATTAATTGATATTGATGGCGATGATTTGGGTATTTTAATTGGTAGGCAAGGTCAGACTCTAGCTTGTCTACAGCATATTATTAGACTCATAGTAGGCGGGCAGTTGAAAACCTGGTTGCCATTAAATGTTGATGTTTGCGGATATAGAAAACGCCGCTATGAGTCCTTGCAGAAGCTGGCGCTGCGCCTGGCGGAGCAGGTAACCTTAAGACGGCGCTCTATGACTATGGAGCCTATGCCGCCTGATGAGCGTCGTATTATTCACTTAACACTGGCTGACCATCCTGATGTCATCACTTATAGTACAGGTGAAGGCGAGGGCAGAAAAGTGGTCATTTCACTGAGGTAAAGCTGGCCTCATGTTCGTCAAAGTAAGCAGTAAGATAGACTTTCCACAAATGGAGCAACGTATACTTCATTTTTGGGAAGAGCATGACATATTTAATAAAAGTATTAGAACAGGGCAGGGGGGACGGCGTTACGTTTTTTATGAAGGACCGCCTACAGCTAACGGTAGCCCGGGAATTCATCATATACTATCTCGATTATTTAAGGATGTCATTTGTCGTTATAACACAATGAAGGGTTATTGTGTGCCACGCAAAGCAGGTTGGGATACCCATGGATTGCCGGTGGAGATGGAAGTAGAAAGCTTGCTTGGCTTTAGTAGCAAAGTTCAGATTGAGAAATATGGAGTAGCTCAGTTTAACCAGCTTTGTCGGGAAAGCGTTTTAAAATATATTAAGGAATGGGAAGATTTAACCAGGCGTATAGGCTACTGGTTGGATATGGAACATCCTTATATAACGCTGGACAACGGTTATATTGAATCTTGCTGGTGGATTATAAAGCAATTGTGGGATAGGGGCTTTATTTATAAGGGCTATAAAACAACGCCCCATTGCCCTCGATGTGGCACTTCTCTAAGTTCGCATGAAGTAGCTCTGGGCTATCGAAATGATGCGGTGGATCCCTCGGTGTATATAAAGTTTAAGCTGTGCGATTCCTCACTATTGAAGAAGCATTCAGCCATTAGCTCTATTATTGGGACTTCATCTCTTGCCGAGAAACCTGCTTATCTTCTTGCCTGGACAACTACCCCCTGGACTTTGCCCGGCAATACAGCCCTGGCAGTTGCTATCGAAGCTGAATATAGCGTGATGGAAGGGAATGACGAGTATCTTATTCTGGCCAAACAGCTTATTGGGCAAGTTGGGCTTGAACACTATAGCGAGGCAGGTATTGTGACAGGAAGGGACCTTATACATCTTGAATACGAACCCTTATTTAACCCGCATGATTTTAGTGAACGGCGTTTAAGTTTACCTTCTTTTGATGTGCAGGAGGAGAAGAAAGATTTAACCTACCCTTTGATTGATACTGATTTTGTCTCAATGGAGGAAGGTACTGGCATTGTTCATGTTGCCCCGGCTTTTGGAGAGGTTGACTTCGATGCCGGAATGGATAAAAGCCTTGATTTCGTCCAGCCTGTAGACTTAGAAGGGAAAATAACTGGAGCATATTCCTTTGCTGGCGAGTTTGTAAAAGATGCTGACCATCTGATTCTTGACGAACTTAAATCGCATAATTTGCTCTATCGCAGTGAGAAAATTGTTCACACCTATCCCTTTTGCTGGAGATGTGGAACACCTCTCCTCTACTATGTTAAGCAGGCGTGGTATATCAGGACAACGGCAGTAAAAGATAAGCTTATTTCTGGTAATAATGGGATAAACTGGTATCCTGACCACATTAAGTACGGTCGTTTTGGCAATTGGCTGGAGAACAATATTGATTGGGCTTTCTCCAGGGAGCGTTATTGGGGGACACCGCTCAATATCTGGTATTGCTCTTCCTGTGGCAGTTATGAATGTGTAGGTAGTGTTGGTGAACTGAAGGAAAAGCCAAATCTAGGTGGATTGAAGGAACCTTTGGATTTGCACCGTCCTTTCATGGATGGGATTTATTTTGCCTGTGCCAGGTGTGGTGGCGAGATGCGCCGCGTTCCTGAAGTGATGGACTGCTGGTTCGATTCAGGAGCCATGTTTATCGCCCAATGGCACTATCCCTTTGAAAATGAGGACGAGTTCAAACGAAACTTCCCTGCTGATTTCATTTGTGAGGCTATTGACCAGACACGAGGATGGTTCTATAGCTTACATGCCATATCCACCCTGCTGTTTGGACAGCCTTGCTTCAAGAATGTTATTTGCCTGGGCCATGTAGTCGATGCTCAGGGAGAAAAAATGAGCACATCCAAAGGCAATGTGGTCAACCCCGTGACAGTGATCAGTAGCTATGGTGCAGATGCGGTGCGCTGGTATTTATTAACTTCTGTTCCGGCTGAGAATACTCACCGTTTTTCCACGCAAATGGTTGCGGAGACCATGCGAAAGGTATTGCTTACCTTATGGAATACCTATTCATTCTTTACCCTCTATGCCAGTATTGACCGTTTTATTCCCCAGCAATCGGCCCAATTATCCCTCACAGAACTGGATAACTGGATTATTTCGGAGCTTAACCGGCTTGTAAATGGTGTTGTGGATGCCTTGGATAATTATAACCCTACTCTGGCAGGACGCATCATCGAGGACTTTATTAACATCCTTTCCAACTGGTATGTTAGGCGAAGTCGGCGACGCTTTTGGAAAAGTGAGAGCGATGCCGATAAGTTGGCAGCTTATAACACACTGTATCAGTGTTTGGTGACTTTATCCCGGCTTATGGCACCCTTCACGCCATTTATTGCTGAGGAAATTTATCAAAACTTAGTGTGTTCTGTTGATTCTAAAGCTGAGGAGAGCGTTCATCTGACTGATTTTCCTGTGGCTGATATGACCAGGATTGATGATAGGTTAAATGATGATGTTAAGTTAACCATGAGGATATCAAGCCTGGGAAGAGCAGCACGGGCTAAGGCGGGTATCAAAGTACGGCAACCTCTGGAAAAACTAATAGTTAAGGCAAACTCAGCAGAGGAGAAGAGAGCGTTGCATAGATTAGCTCATGAGATACTGGAGGAGGTAAATGTTAAAGAGGTTGACATACTGGGCACTGAGGACGGTGAGTTCTCAGATGATATGCCTGGCTACAGCGTAAATAGTGACTCTGGATATTGGGTAGCTGTAAAAACTGAAATAACCCCTGAATTGCTGTCAGAGGGTGTAAGTAGAGAGATGGTGCGCCGTCTTCAGAATATGCGTCGTGCTGCTAACTTTGATGTTGCTGACCACATTATTA
>DAOVDO010000150.1 GCA_030669525.1 Dehalococcoidia bacterium
ACTTTGTCCGGGCGTGAGGTCTCCACGAAATCGAATATATTTAAGCTGGTGGCATTACTCGCCAGCAAAGCTCTTGGAGGACAATACATATCCAGCTGGGTAAAAATTGCTTTCTTTAAATCCCTGTTTTCCGTCACAGACTCAATAGCGATATCAGCATCATCCGCTGCCTCCTGTAACGATGTAGTAGTAGTAACTCGATCTATCGTTGCCTTTATTACAGGCTGAGCCAATACCCCTTCTTGAACCATAGTATTCAAACTGGATTCTATTAAAGGCAGGGCTCTATCCAGAGTCTTCTGAGTACGGGAGAACAATGAGACCTGGTAGCCTGCCTGAGCAAAGCACTGGGCGATACCACGGCCCATCGTCCCAGCACCCACAATAGTAACTTTTTTGATGTCTTCTTTCATCTCTTTTCCCCCATTAATCTATGTTGACTATCACAACTATAAATGCAACTGATTCAGCTACATCAACTGCTATTTATCACTCTTTAATCGGGAGCAATATGAAGCACAGCTCACCACCCTCACAATTCCAGCTTAGACGACAGCGGTAAGTCCGCCATCAAGGTACAGGATTTGACCGGTGATGAAATCTGAAGCTGGGGAAGCCAGAAACACGCATGCTCCGACCATGTCTCCAGTGCTGGCCACTCGCTTCAGTGGAACATTGGCCAGACCTCTTTTAAGACGCTCGGGGTCCTTTAGAGTTTGTTCTGCCAGTTTTGTGGCTACCCATGAGGGAGCAATAGCATTGACATTTATGTTATAGGGGGCCCACTCGGAAGCCAGTGCCCTGGTAATCATATCCACTGCGCCTTTAGTAGCACAGTAGGCTTCATTTCCCCCCCAAAGAGTTGCTCGCGCTCCTCTGACCGATGACAAATTGATGACCTTGCCCTTCTCCTTCTCAATCATCAACTTGCCAAATTCCCGGCAAGCTAACATGATACCCTTAACGTTAATGTTAAACATAAAATCCCAGTCAGCCACAGGAAATTCAGTCGCAGGCTTTTTCAGGTTTACCCCCTGTGAATTCACCAGTATATCAACTGTTCCGAACCTGGAAACAACCTGCTCTGCCAATTGAGCCACGCTCTTCTCATCAGCGATATCAAGCTTAAATGCCACAGCATCTGACGCAACAACCTCCGACCTAATATCGCTGGCTACTTCCTCTGCTCTGGGCAGATTCAAATCGGCGATAACCACTTTGGCCCCATACTGCGCCAGCCCGTGCCCCAGAGCTTCACCGATGCCGCCTGCCCCCCCGATAACCACAGCCACCTTATCATCTACTCTGAACATGTCAGACATATTCCTCACCTCGTTCGTATTTTTAGGTTATTACCTGGCCTAGAGGGGCTTGAGTCCCAGTATCTCTCTAGCTTCTTCAGGTTTTGCTGGCTCCTTGCCTAAATCCCGTGCAATCCGCACTATCCGAGTCACCAACTGGGCATTACTCTTAGCCAGTTCCCCTTTATGATAATAGATATTATCCTCCAACCCCACCCGAACACACCCACCGAGGATCATCCCCATTGTTGCCACAGGTGTTTGAGCTGCTCCTACTCCAAGGGAGTTAAACAGTGTATCGGCTGGAATGAATTGAAGGTACACGGGTAGATACCTAGGGTTAGCCTCCAGCGCCCCCTGATACGCCATGCCCATTATCAGGTCCACATAGTAGGGCTTTTTTATCAATCCCTTCTTAATCAGGTTGTTCACCTCGCGAAACATGGTGAGGTTGTATACCTCCATCTCCGGCTTTACTCCAAACTCATTCATTCGGGTAACAAAAGCTTCAATATCACCACGGGTGTTAGCAAAAGGAGTACCGGCGTAAGGTCCCAGGGTACGCATCATCGTCCCCATATTGAGAGAAGCCATCTCAGGATAGGCTTCAAGGCACTCTGTCCTCTGCTCTATAGTGAGATTAGGACCACCACCGGTAGAATCCTGAATAACAACATTGCATTTGGCTCTTATTTTCTGGTGTATCTCTTTAAAAACAGCAGCGCTTCCTGTAGGTTTCCCATCTTTATCACGGGCATGAATATGGATAATGGCAGCTCCTTCGTTGTAGCAATCATATGCCGATTCTGCAATTTCATCGGGCTGTTCAGGTACATTGGGATTTTGCGCTTTGGAAACCAGAGCACCCGTCTGAGCTACAGTAATGATGACCTTATCTTCGGGTAAATTCACTGTTACTCTCCTCCTGGATTTTATTCTTCTACGATAGCAACCAATCTGAGCATAGAGCCATCCCCCAGTTCATAGCGGATAGGGAACGCAGCCATGGTACAACGTTTCCCGGTCACTAAATCCATATCACCTCCGGCATTCTCAATGCCAGGAATGCCATTACCCAGGAGAATCATGTGAGATGGTTCGTAAATCGGGAATTCCTCATCGGCTTCCTTCCCCGTCTCCTGCTTGTATTCCCTGTATAACCAGGGCGCATTTTCAGCCAACGGTGCATGAGCCAGAGGTGCATCAAGGGCACCACCATCTACGGCAACAGCCTTGACTCCCTTCGCCACTAACCATTCTGCACCTTCCTTGTACAAACCGGGGTAGTAATTAAAATACGCATAGTTATTCGTCAGGAAGTAATGGTGCCACCCTGTATTGAGGACAACAAAGTCTCCTGGCTCAATCTTTGGCTTGGCATTTTCCAGGATTTCCGGGGTGATGATTTCCCACTTCTTCATAAAACGCAAATCTACCACCACTCCTGTCCCGTAGCATTTCTCCAGGGCCACCTGATCAATATACTCGCCATGGTCTATTACATGTGCCGCAGCATCCATGTGAGTAGAGGAATGCATTTTATGTGTGAGTACAGTGGTATACTTCTTGCAGCCACCGGGAAAGCAATTCTTTTCCCAATATGCCACTCGCTGAATGATGACATCCTGCAT
>DAOVDO010000095.1 GCA_030669525.1 Dehalococcoidia bacterium
GTTGGTGGTGTAACTACAGCACTCGATTCAATAATGCGTGCCACAGATGGTCTATGGATTGCATGTGGGAATAGCAAGGCTGATAAAGAGATAGCCGACTTCAATAACAAGGTGAGGGTTCCTCTAGAAGAGCCACTTTACACTCTAAAACGGTTGTGGCTGACCGGGAAACAGATAAAGGATTATTATTATGGCTTCTCGAATCAGGCACTGTGGCCTCTGTGCCATTCTACCTACGTTCAGCCTGTATTTAACAAATCACAGTGGGATGCTTATCAGGAAGTCAACGGTATCTTTACCAGAAAAATATTGGAAGAAGTGGGGAACAGGAAAACGCTAGTCTTTATCCAGGATTATCATTTTGCACTGGTACCGCGTTTGATAAAGGAAGTCAGACCCGATATTACCATAGCACAGTTCTGGCATATTCCCTGGCCCAGACAACGAGTTTTCAGCGCCTGCCCCTGGCAGAAGGAGATACTAAATGGCCTTTTGGGAAATGATCTTTTAGGCTTTCAGACAGTACGTCACTGCCGTAATTTCCTTACCACAGTCAACAGAACACTGGAAGCTGGCGTTAATTATGAAAAGGCAGAGGTTATCTGCAATGAAAGCAAAACGATCGTAGGCTGCTTCCCCATAAGTATAGACTTTGAACAACTATCCCGTGATGCTCAGAGTGACGAAGTCAAGCAAGAGATAAAGCGATTGAGGCAGAATTATTCTTTGGGAGATAAGTACATAGCCATCAGCATAGACAGGTTGGATTATACCAAGGGGATTCCTCAAAGATTGCTGGCAATAGACCGCTTTCTGGACAAGTGGCCCGATTATAGAGGCAAGTTATCTTTTATAGCAGTGCAGGTACCCAGCCGTGACGAAATCCCGAGTTACAAGAAGCTACAAAAAAGAGTGAATACACTAATAGAGGGAATAAACTCGAAACATGCTTCAGGGAATTGGAAGCCAATAATCACCCTACATGGTCCTTTACCGTCTGATACACTGTCAGCCTTGATGAATATGGCTGACTTATGCATAGTTAGTCCTCTACATGATGGGATGAATTTGGTAGCTAAAGAATTCGTAGCCAGTCGGTCTGGCAATGATGGTATCTTAATATTGAGTTCCCTTGCTGGAGCCGCCAGGGAACTTGATGATGCATTATTGATAAACCCCCTTGCCATCGACCAGTTTGCCGAGTCTATTAAAAAAGCTCTGGATATGCCCGAGTGGCAAATACGCGGACGGATGAGAAGAAAGAGGCATATAGTCAGGGAGAACAATATTTACAAGTGGGCTGCTGATATTTTCTGGCGGTTAGCAGAACTACAGTAGCCACAAACTGATTATGAAATATCTTTTGTCACATTATGGTGCCATTTCTAGCAGAATCCGGCAGGCAAGACACATATTGCTTTTAATTGATTATGATGGCACTTTGACTCCTATTGTGGAAAAGCCTGAATCAGCTGACTTATCACCAGAAGTAAAGGAATGTTTACAAAGACTGGCTGTAAGGCCTTCAATAACTCTAGGAATAATAAGTGGTCGTATCTTGACAGATTTAGCAGAAAGAGTTGGTATCAAAGGCATTATCTATGTTGGAAACCACGGCTTGGAGATAACAGGACATGGCATCAGCTTCGTTAATCCTGTTGCCAGGCAGGCATCATCTCTGATGCATTCCTTATATCGGGATATCGGGGACGCCATAGCTGACGTTAAAGGAGCCAGAATAGACAACAAAGAACTGACATTAACACTGCACTATCGGCAGGTAGACAAAGCACAGGTGGATGAATTAAACGACATATTCTATAAAATTGTTAGCTCTCCTCTCTATTCAGGTCAGATAAGTATCGTTCCAGATAAAAAGGCTTATGAAGTGAAGCCTTTAGTGGATTGGGACAAAGGTAAAGCCATAGAGTTCATTGCTCTAAAGCTTAACTATGAATGTAAACCTTTAATGTTATTCCTGGGCGACGATGTAACTGATTACAATGGTTTCCGTCAGGTGAACAAAAATAGAGGGGTTTCCATTTTTGTAGGCGATATCGATGTTAAGACTCCGGCCACATATTTCCTGTACTCAACAGAGGAGGTATATCGATTTCTGGGAGTTTTAGAAGAAATAATTAGCTCTCGGTAAAACCGTATTCAAAGGCTCCTTTAATTTTACCTTTCAACTTTCTATGACTTCTTTGGTACTGGGAATCCTACCGACAATCCTTTCGTCAATACGAGTGGCTGAATCTAACGCTCTACCCAATGCCTTGAACAATGCTTCAGCCTTGTGGTGGTCGTTAATGCCAGTTAACGTTTTGGCATGGAGGTTAATTTTTGCTTCAGAGGCGAAGGAAACCAGGAAATGGCGTATCAAATCTGCATTCAGTTCACCGATGCTAGTTTTTTTGAAGGATAATTCTGTCACGCTGTATGCTCTACCCCCTATATCAACCGCTACTTCTGACAGTGCATCATCCATAGGCACAATAGCATACGCCATCCTGGTAATTCCTCGCTTTTCTCCCAATGCCTGGTTGAAAGCCCTACCGATGGCAATGGCGACATCCTCAACAACATGGTGCTGGTCAGCACCTGAAGCGGAGAGTCTTATGTCAAATGCTCCATGCCTGGCAAGTTGTGTGAGAAGATGGTCAAACATCCTTATACCTGTTGTAATATCAAATTGTCCGCTGCCATCAATATTTAATGCTAACTTAATGCTTGTCTCCGCAGTTTCACGAGTGACTGATGCATTTCTTTTAACCATTTTAATCCCTCCTTTAGAGATTACCTTACACTTAACTCTTTCGCTTTTCCAGAGGATTCGTCTTATCATTAAGATGACCTGATAATGACGGTATCATATAATACTGTTATTAAAGGTTAACATATATCCCATAGTGCTTTGACCAATATATCGGTATCTTCAGGTTTACCAACACTTATTCGGATATAATCTCTCAATATTTGACTATCAAAGTAGCGAATGAATATGCCCTTATTACGCAACCGGCGCCAGATTTCTTTAGCACTACCTTTTAGTACTCGGCAGAGAATAAAATTAGCCTGCGAAGGGTAAGGGTCTAGCCATTCTAACTTATTTAGCTTGTCAAACAGCCGCTCTCGTTCGGCCATTATCTTGGCTATATTACCACGATGATAATCTATATCTGCCAGGGAAGCTAGCACTGCTACTTCAGCTGCTGCATTAATATTGTATGGCTGCTTGATTCTCATGAGGAATGCAGCTATTTCGGGTGGGAAAATACCATAACCTATTCGTAAGCCAGCTAACCCTGCCCATTTGCTGAATGTGCGCAGCACTATTAGGTTGGGGTAGTCAGGCACCATGCTGGCCATAGTTACATTGCTAAACTCAAAATAAGCCTCGTCTACCACTACAATTCGCTGGCTGTTTACAAGCTCTATTATATCCTGCCGTGTAATAAGGTCTCCCGAAGGATTATTAGGTGAGGCGATAAAAATGACCTTCGTTCTCTCGCTCAATGCGTCCTTTATACGCTCCATATCGATAGCAAAGTGATTATCCCTGGGAATATCAACTACCTTGCCCCCGCAAAGCTCAGTGCTAAAAGTATACATACCAAACGTCGGAGGACAGTTGATAACTTCATCTCCAGGTGTAAGAAATAGCCTTAAGATTAGGTCAATTAGCTCATCACTACCGCTACCACAAACAATATAATCGCGATTTAGACCAGTATACTCTTCCAATGCTTGCTTTAGCTTCCTTTGTTCCGGGTCAGGGTAGATATGGTAATAAGGATATTTGGCCAGATCCTGATAAACCGTGGGAGAGCAGCCATATGGGTTCTCGTTACCATCAAGCTTTATTGGTCTTCCTTGAATCCGCTGGCTCAGAATCTCTACGGGCTCAATAGGAGTGTAGCTTTTCATAGTTATGAGTCCTGGTCTTATTAGCTTCTTCATATCAATTTAGTTTTCAGGATTTTGTTGCTGTTTCTTAGCTTCTTCTGGTGTTTCAACTCGCAATGATGCTGCCCTGGCGTGAGCATCAAGTCCCTCGGCTCTAGCTATCGTTATTGCCGGCTGGATCAGCTCTTGCATAATTACCTTATCTAGGGCGACTATATTGGTAGTTTTCAGGAAATCATCAAGACCCAGAGGGGAAGTATAACGAGCGCTACCACCTGTGGGTAACACGTGACTTGGTCCAGCAATATAATCACCCAGTACCACCGGAGAATTCTCCCCAATAAACATGCAACCAGCATTATGAATACGGTGTATTAGGGATGAGGCGTCGGATATCATAAGAGAAAGATGCTCAGGGGCGTAAAGATTGACCAGCTCGATGGCCTCATCAATGTTTCCAACAAGTACAATAATTCCCTTTTCAATAGCCTGTGTGGCAATGGATTTGCGACTCATCTTTATCAATTGTGATGCTATTTCCCTCTCAGTTCGGTTAGCCAGCTCAGAAGAAGTAGTAATCAGGATCACTGAAGCAAGAGCATCATGCTCAGCCTGGGCTAGAAGGTCAGCAGCGCAAAACGAAGGATTAGCAGTCTCATCAGCTACAACTATTATTTCGCTCGGTCCCTGGAGTCCATCGATGGCTACGTTTCCATAGACCATCTTTTTAGCCAGAGTTACAAAAATGTTTCCTGGCCCACAAATTTTATCTACCTTGGGTATTGATTCAGTTCCAAAAGCCATAGCGGCGATAGCCTGAGCTCCACCAACCTTAAAAATACGGCTG
>DAOVDO010000119.1 GCA_030669525.1 Dehalococcoidia bacterium
CCGGGGGAGGCTGGTACTCAGGAGGGATATCAGGACAAGGACACTGATGAGAATTGTTACAATCCCTCGGTGGCTCAGTTGATTATATTTTAGGTGACTATCCCCTTTATGAATCCCTGGTAGTTTCATCTGCTACCTCTGGAACTTGCCCTTGTAACCAGTATAGCATGATTATTGGTACTGTCAATCTGCACCAGGTATCCGAAAAGTAGAGCCAGCTTTGAAATTATCTAAATCCTGTTAATCACAATGTAATTACAGAGGTTACAACTAGTCCCATCGCAGTCAAATCTGCTATTATATCTTCAAATGATTAACGAGACTGGTTCAAGTAGAGGTGGTCATGGAGACCTGGATAAGGCTGGGTAGCCTGCTTTCCCCTTCTTTCTTTGCGATTATAGCCGGCTTATCATTGATGTCTGCTGCTATCCTGTTTGTTTCCGTCAAGCGTAGTGCTGCTGAGCCAGAGGGCACCTTGATGAGCAACCTGGAGCCATCTGAGTACAGGAGTTCAGCCTACCTGGTGTTAGCCTTTGGCTGGTCGGTGATTGGTCTTGTTTTTAGCTTCATATTTGGTGCTATTGGCACCAGAGGTTCTGGGAGCCCGGCACTGGTCATCTTATCGCTGGTCTGTCTGCTGTTCACGCTGTGTTTCCTGTATGCTGCAGGTGGCACACTGTTGAATGCTGTGACCGGCCAGCAGGGCCGGGTGACTTATTGGTTGTTCTGGCGCATGCGGCGTATTGATAGTCTGATAATGCGGTTTGGTGACTTATTAGCTGCCGGTCTTTTCCGACGGGTGTGGCGTCCGAGGGTTGCTACTGGAGCTGGCATTATAACGGAAACAGGTCGGAGGACTACTACATTCGTAGCATCTGGTCAAAAGAAGTCAAAGGTCGATGAAGATATGGAAAGATTATATCAGAGGCTGACTCAATACAAGGCTCTTCTAACACCGGAGCAGATGGATAAGCTTATGGAAGAGAGAAGAATGATAGATGAACTGAGGAGCATGTACCCGTGAAACTCGTGCTGGTGGGTAATGAAAACGCTGTAAAACAAGGCTGGTCCGGTCTATTCTTAACAGGATTTTAATATCCAGGCGCTACCGTTATCTTGATTACCAGTCGATAATAATATGCAGAATGGATAGTGGACTTTTCGCTGAAGGGGAGACCGTTTGATAGAGGTGGTGTTATTAAGGTGAGTAAGGGTAAAAAGGGGAAAGTCAATAATGTGGTATTTATCGGTTTGCTGCTTGTAATGGTGCTGACCGCGGGTGGGGTGGGGTGCAGCCCCCTGGAGCTGGCGCAGGCGTCCTCTGAAAATAGCGGTGCCTTTATAACCGACCGCGTGGTTGAGGTACGCATCGTTATGAAGGACGAGGACTGGAAAGCATGCCAGGATAATGCCATAGCGGAGCAATACGTACGAGCTGACTTCTGGTTCGATGGTGAGCTGACACCTGATGTAGCGGTAAGACCGAAGGGTAACTCATCTCTTAGGGAAGCCGTTATGTCGAGGAGTCCTCGCTTCAGCCTCAAGGTTGACTTCAATCTATTGAATTCTGCCCGTACATTTCGTGGGTTAAAAAAGCTAAATTTAAATAATGGATTCAGTGACCCTACGCTAATTCGTGAGTGCCTGGCTTATGAGATATTCGAACAGATGGGTATACCTGTACCTCGTACCTCCTTCGTTGACCTGTGGGTAAATGACACCCATCTGGGGTTGTACACGCAGGTGGAACAAATTGACAAGACTTTCTTGAGAAGGCAATTTCCCAACAACAGTGAAGGTAACCTGTATAAACCGGAGATGCCGGCAGCTTATCTAAATTGGACAGAGACTGATTTTGAAAAGCAGCAGGCCAGATTGGTGACCACCCAGCAGAGTGAACTGGAAAATAGCTGGGATATTAACATGGGTGGTGGAAAGCTGAGTGAAATTCTCAAGGCTTTGGAACAGGGAGAATCGGAAGAAAGTGAAGATGTAATTCCCGGGGATGGGAATATGCCACCGCCGGGCATGCCGCCGCCTGGTATGCCACCGGGTATGCCACCGCCAGGCATACTACCGCCGGGTATGCCACCGCCTCCGGGAGCGATGCCGGGGAGGCAACGTAGTTTTATTGAGGCGATTGGGTTAAAAACAAATGAGAACAACCCTGATCATAGGGCACTGTTTCGCTTACTTGATGTCATTAACAATGAGCCTGATGAAACTTTCCCCGAGGAAATTGAGCAGGTGCTGGATGTAGATGAGGCACTGCGATATCTGGCGGTATCAACGCTTATCGGGCATCTGGATAACTATCTTGGCATAGGCCATAACTATTATCTCTATGAAATAGATGGCAGGTTCGTCATCATTCCCTGGGATCTTAATATGGCTTTCGGCACCTTCAACTGCGGTATAGACCGTGAGGGTATAATAAATTTTTATATTGATGAACCAACCTGTGGAGCGATAAGTGAGAGACCTCTTGTCGCACGGCTATTGTCCTACCAGCCGTATCTGGATGTTTATCATGGATACCTTGAGTCACTTCTGAATGGGCCTTTTGCGTTGGACAGGATGGAGTCACGCATTGATGAGCTCGCCGATTTCGTACGCCCCTATGTACAGGCTGATAAACTCAAGTTCTACTCTACTAAAGATTTTGAGCGTTGTCTCACCGAGGATCTCAGGGTCGCTATGCCACAGGGAGGAATGCCAATGGTGGGAGCGAATCCACAATTTGGGAGGATGCCGAGGGGGCCAAGCGCTATTGGTTTGAAGGCCTTTATTACTGAGCGCAGTGCGTCAGTGAGACAGCAGCTTGCAGGGAGGCGGCCAAGCGCTGGCGATGGCAGTGGTAACGGGGGTAATATGAGGATGTTAGGACGATAGGGTAGAGTATGTGGTGGATTTCTGTGTAACGGATGAGCGTAAATAGATACATTGGGGGTAAAGGAAATAGGACCGCTAGCTGATGTAAATGTAAACCAGGCAAAAACAGAAAGCTTTGAGCCAGGGCAGAGGTATGAGCGCAAGTTCTTTGTGTTGCCTGAGCATATTGATTTTGCCTATGCACTGTTGCGGCAGTCCTGTCACCCTGATAGACAGTATCCAGAAGAGCAGATAAATACTCTATATTTTGACACCCCTGACCTTGAACAGTATATGAGGTCAGCGTCCGGGGAGTTTAAGAAGGACAAGGTGCGTATCCGCTGGTACGATGTGATTAAAAACCAGCAGGAAATGGTCCCGGTATTCATGGAGCTCAAATCGAGGCAGGGCTTTGCCAGCAATAAACAACGTCGGGGGCTACAGGTATCGGCACAACAGCTTGAGCTGGCTCGCCTGGGTGCTGGAATTGTTGACAAAGAGACACTGGTTAATACGGTAGCAGGATTTGGCTACTATCCAGCGCTTCCACTTAAGCCGGTCATCGTGATTTCCTACTGGCGCTACAGGTTCAGTGAAATGCTGACCGGTATACGAGTATCGCTCGACTGCCATATTCGCTCGTCAATGGTAGCTACTGAACTGGGGTATGGTGAGCGGGAACTCTGGCTGCGAGGCGCAGTCATCGAGGTCAAGGGGCCAACAATGGAATTGCCGGTAACGCTCAAGCGTATGAGGTTTCTGAATATGGATTGGGGCAGGTTCTCGAAGTACGGGAACTGTGTTGAATCACACCTCTCTGGTCCAGGTACTATCGGCCGGTTATGGCCTGCTGGAAGGATATCTCAATTATAGAAAGGAAGGTGAGTTTTGCCAGACGAATTGATAACACTTATTAAAGGTATACAATCCCCTGTAAGCTTATGGGAGGCTGTTATAGCGGTGGTGTTTTCGCTGATAGCTTCTATAATTGTTTACTGTATGTACCAGTTGTTTTATGGGTCACGTAATATAGGTGCCGGGGTACATCGCACATTTATCATCGGAGGACCGGCTATCACAGTGTTGCTCATGGCTATACAGACTTCTATTCCACTGTCACTGGGGCTCCTGGGGTCACTGTCTATTGTCCGGTTTCGGACACCGATAAAAGACCCGGCAGAAATCGGTTTTCTCCTTTTGTTGAT
>DAOVDO010000130.1 GCA_030669525.1 Dehalococcoidia bacterium
AAGGCACGGGGGGCATATTGCTTGGGGTCCAGGTTTACTTCTTGCAGGCTTTGCTTTATCAGGTTTGATTGGTCCTCATCATCATAGATAACAAATCTTGGATCAAGCCCCATGACTTTTCCCTCACGATGAAGAATTCGGGCGCAGATGGCATGGAAAGTGCCCAGGGTTAAAGCCCCGACCTCCTGCCCCAGGAGTTGCTCCAGTCGCTCTTTCATCTCAAGGGCAGCTTTATTGGTGAAGGTAACTGCCATGATATGGTGTGGATTGATGCCGCAAACTTTAATCAGGTAAGCAACTCGGTGGGTGATTACCCTGGTCTTGCCGCTTCCAGGCCCAGCCAGGATAAGCACGGGTCCTTCAATGGTTTCTACGGCTTGTCTCTGTGCGGGGTTAAGCGTAGCCAGAATATCCATAAGGGTTCAAGGTCATTATAGCATCAGGGGAATAGGGGCTTCAAAGTTAGAGAGGTTATTTCAGTAGGTGGAGATAGGTTCCTTGTCGGTGATGATATTTTTGGTTTCGGCGAGTTGCTGGCGGATATGCCTGGGGAGGGTAAATATAGCCTGGTGGGTGATTCCATCGTAGGATTTTAATTCTGTGGATACCCTGGCCTGAATCCTGGCATTGATTTCCTCGGGTGTTAACTCAGTGGGGTCAAGGCTTTCAGAGGCAGAGGCAAACCCCCATTCTTCGGTAAAGGAGGGTATATGAGTGCGATAGGGACGAACGATGGTGAAGATGGTTTTTAAGGTGTTGACAATGGCGGTGAAGCCTTCCAGGTCAGTCCACCCAGCAGATTCAGCTTGTACGGATATGATACCACCATGCGCCAGCCTTTGCTGTGCTATCCGGTAGAACTCCCTGGTATATAGCAAGCGTGCCGGTCCCTTTTCCAGGGGGTCAGGCAGGTCGATAATAATGACATCGAATTTGTGGTCGCTTTCTTCCAGGTATTTTCTGGCATCGGCGAAGTGAAGCTCTACCCGGGGGTCATTAAAGGAGTTCTGATGGAAGGAGGGTAAAAATCGGTGGCAAACATCTATCACTTCCTTATCAATATCCACCATAATAGCCCTGTTAACTGACTTGTGTGTCAAGACCTCTCTCAAAGTTGCCCCTTCACCTCCACCGGCGACAAACACCATTTCAGGGTTGGGGTGAGTGAGCATGGCAGGATGTACCAAAGTTTCGTGGTAAATGAACTCATCACGCTCACTGGACTGGATTTTACCATCGAGAACAAGACAGATACCAAAGCTGCCGGTCCTGATGATGTCTATGGTTTGGAATTTACTTCGCCCTGAATATATCACCTCTTTAATACTGTGTAACGTGGTAAGGTCAGGGCTGATATAATCGTGAAACCATTTATGTTTATCAGGGTCTTTATCGTTCATTCTACGGCACAACCAACCTGGCTGTCTGCTACAATACCTCTTCGCAATTCGGTTAAGGAGTGTTTTTTAGCTTCCAGCCTTTGTACTATCAGCATGGCAGCCTCTTCAGGCTTTACACTATCTCCGCAGGTAAAAACATCAACGGCAGCATACCTGTACTCAGGCCAGGTGTGAACAGAAATGTGCGATTCGGCGATGTTGACTATCCCACTTATTCCGTGGGGCGAGAAACGGTAAAAGGTTTCACCTACCACGGTAGCGCCACATTGGGTAGCAGCTTCGTTAAGACAGTTCTTTAGAAAATCCAGGTCATTTAGCACTTCCTTATTGCAGTCTTCTAATTCCAGTAACAGATGTCTTCCAAGCGCATACAAATCACCTTCCCTCCTTTAGAGTATAGATTGGCAGCAAAGTCCTTAAGATGGTGAAGCAGATTTTATATCTTGTGCCCCTGGGGGTCAAGGGAGAGTATGGTTGGTATTGGAGAGAGTGCGGGTTTCTGCTACAATATCAACTTTAAAGCTTATGTCTGGGAAGAAAGGACTGGTTACCATTTACAGTGCCAGGCAAATGGAGGCGCAGATAATCAAGGGGCGGCTGGAAAATGAAGGCATCCCGGCTTTACTAAGCTATGAGAGCGCCGGCTTGATATATGGCCTTACCATTGATGGTTTAGGTGAAGTAAAGATAATGGTTCCCAGGCATCTGGCTGAGGCAGCTAAGAAGATTTTAGGAGTTTGAACTGTGACTTCGAGATTAGAACGCATAACACAACAGCGGCTGGATAGCCTAGGTAGAATTCGAGATTGCGGGATAGACCCTTATCCCGGTTTTTATACCACCAGCCATACTGCCCGGGAGGCCATTTCACTCTTTGAACAGGAGGGGGAAAGCCTGCAGGTTATTTCTATTGCCGGCCGTGTTATGGCTAAACGTAAAATGGGCAAGATGACCTTTTTTGATGTTCGCGATGGCTCGGGTAAGATACAGCTTTGTTTTCTCTACAATACCCTGGGTACTGAGAAGTATAAATTCCTTGAGGAGGTTGATATCGGCGATATCATAGGCGCAAAAGGCAAGCTTTTCCGGACAAAGGCAGGGGAGATTACACTGGGAGTATCCAACTTCACCATGTTGTGCAAGTCCCTGCGCCCGTTGCCAGAGAAGTGGCACGGGTTAGCCGATGTGGAAAAGCGATATCGGCAGCGGTACCTTGACCTTATTTCAAATGAGAACGTCAGAGATATTTTTACCTTACGCAGCAGGGTTATCGCTGCTGTGAGGAATTTCCTGGATAGCCGGGGCTTTATGGAGGTAGAGACTCCTGTGCTCCAGCCACAGGCTGGTGGAGCATTGGCACGCCCATTCGTCACACATCATCAGGCACTGGACGAGGACCTTTACCTGCGTATCGCTCTGGAACTCCACCTGAAGAGGCTGATAATAGGCGGTTTTGACAGGGTATATGAAATAGGGCGTGTCTTCCGTAACGAGGGTATTTCTGTTAAGCATAATCCTGAGTTCACTTTACTTGAGTGCTATCAGGCTTATGCCGATTATAATGTCATAATGAATCTGGTTGAGGAGGCAGTGGCTTATATTGCTCGTGAGGTACTGGGTGGTACCAGGATTAGCTGTAATGGTAAAACGATTGACCTTGCTCCGCCGTGGCAAAGGCTTGACTTGCGCCAGGAAATTAAGAAGCGTTGTGGTATTGATTTTGAAGATTATCCCGATACTGCCTCACTGAGGGCACAGATGGTGGAAAAGGGGATGGAGGTTGACCCGGGCAAGGAAAGAGGGAGGCTGGTAGATGAGTTGATTTCTGCCTTTGTTGAGCCCAATCTAATTCAGCCGACTTTCCTGCTGGATTACCCGGTGGAGATGTCACCTCTAGCCAAGAGGAAGCGGGACAATGACCGCCTGGTGGAGCGTTTTGAGGCGTTTATAAACGGTGTGGAAGTTGCCAATGCTTTCACCGAGCTCAATGACCCTGTAGAGCAGAGAGAACGTTTTCGCCAGCAACTGAAGGGACGAGTTGAGGATGAGGAGACTGAAGTCGCCGATGAGGATTTTCTCCAGGCACTGGAGTATGGCATGCCACCCACCGGCGGTCTTGGCGTGGGTATTGACCGCCTGGTAATGCTGCTGACTGGCCAGAGTTCTGTTCGTGAGGTTATACTTTTTCCTCAGTTGAGGGCAAAATCGGAGCCCTGACTCTGAATGTAGCGAAGGAGAGGGACTAAA
>DAOVDO010000103.1 GCA_030669525.1 Dehalococcoidia bacterium
AAAGTATTCCAGGAGTCTGGCAACATTTCTACCTACGCGACCATATCCACAAAGGACTACATGGTTAGGCACACCAGCGATTCTCGTAGACAGTTGATCTATGTCTTCACTGGCAACTTGCATGGATCCCCTCCACTTAAAACATAACTTAGAAGTTATAATGAAAATAAAAGGTGTAATAATTATAGTAAGCACCGCGCTGTCGAGTATCATGAAATAGGCATATTGACCTATTACGCCCACACCAAGGCATAATTCTGCCAATACAAAGCTGAATTCACCGACTTGCACCATACCAGCTCCTACCAGTGGCGCTGTTTTGCCACGATAGCCAAACACGCGAGTAATACCAGAACTAATAGCGAACTTCGTCAGAACAATAGCAGCAATCAGTATCAGCAAAGAATTGATATTGCTAACCAAAAAAGGCAAATTTATAAGCATACCGATTGATACAAAAAATAACGCTGCGAACAAATCGCGCAATGACACCATATCACCCAGTGCTTGATGGGCGAAGTCAGACTCACTAATCATAAGACCGACAGCAAATGCCCCTATGGCAGCGGATAATCCAAGGTAATAAGCGGAAAAAGCACCCCCCACACACAATGCTGCTACAGCGATGATAAACAGTTCTCGGGACTGCCTCATAGCCACGCGCTTCAATACATGTGGTATCAACCAAATCCCAACACCCAGCACCAGCGCAATAAACACCACAGCCTTGAGAACGGCTACGCCCAATATAGGTAGTAGTACCTCACCACCAGTCCCCAGTACTGGCAAGATGAACATGGCAAAAGCTGCAGCAATATTCTGCACCAGCAAGATTCCTATCATTACCCTCCCATGTACTGAGTTCGCTTCTCCCCTTTCAATAAGCATTCCAACTACTAACTTGGTGCTGCTCAAGGAAATCAGAAAACCAAAAACAATTGCCTCACGAATGCTCAACCCAAATAAAGACATGACTATAACGATTCCCAAAGCAGCGGTTATGACCATCTGAGCAACGCCACCAAGAATTGCCACATTCCTTATCCGCTTCAGCTCATGGAAGGAAGATTCAACCCCTAAAGTAAAAAGGAGAAGTACTACGCCAATAGTCGCCAGAGTCCTTATATCATTGGTATTCTGAACCAGGCCCAAAGCATGAGGACTGATAACGATACCAGCCAGGATATAGCCTGTAATTGCAGGCAGTTTCAATAACCTGGCAATTAGCCCACCACCTAAGGCAGCACCAAAAGCTATTGCCAGATCAAGTAATAACTCAGACTCCACCATTGCTTATCTACGAACCCCTTCACTACCAGTAATTTAATCAGGTAATTATAACGTCAACAGTATCAACATAGGAATTTTACGATGTTGGTAGTGGACGACTGAATAATAGAAAATAGAGCTTAATAATGGACAATAATACATATCGTAATAGTGAGTGGTCAAGTGACAACATAAATACTGATATTGACAAGGGGATGCTTGTCCGCAACTACATTGGAAACTCACCCTCTTGTCTATCCCGCATAGAAGCTATCTAGCCATTCTGGTCTTCGGGGTTGTTTTCCACTCTCCAGCATCTCTTTCCACTGCTCATCAGTCAACCTCTCATTTATCGGTTGCTTGAATTCATAATAGCTCAGTGTAGGACCAGCACCAATAATGACTCTGCCGTCAGGAACCTTATAAGCCACCAGGATAAGATCAATATAGCCCACTCCCTCCTCCAAAACCTCCATCGGTGGGTTGGTGTCAGTATGAACATCAGCAACAATGGTCGTTTCTTTGCCCTTAGCTGCAACGCCAACGACTATAGAATCAAGCGACTGGCCAAAATTCCTGATAAATGCATAATCATCTTCGCTCAGTCCCTTCCCCTCCAATTCATCTCTGGAGATATTTACCGCTCTTTCCAGGATGCCTTCCAGACTCTCCAACCGTGCTTCCTCTTCAGCACTCAAGGCATCAAGCTCAGCCAAACCCTTCCTTGTCATTTTAGTAAGCGCGAGCATACGGGAATAAAACTCGGGAACCGGTTCAATATATCCTTCAACCGGCTGTGGCTGGGGCGGTGCTGACGTCGCCTGCGGGGTGTAGCTCTGCTTGGCATATAAAATAGTGTCATGTCGAAGTTCAGTCCAGGATGCCAGCACCGTTTGCAGTTCCTTGTTCTCCCAGGCATCAGTCTGCATAAAAGTGGGATAACCTACACCAAATTCCTGAATCAATGGCCTTAAGGCGTAAAGCCAAGCCCAGTAGAGATTGCGATTCCAATCCTTTTCAGTCAGAACACCAAATTCCTCCCTGAGCATATTTAATTGCTTCTCATAGCTGGTATCCTCCCCCTGATACTCAGTGTCCCCTTCAGCCTCCAGTATGTCATAAGCCCGTTCCGAACCCAGGACTGCCATGATATCCAACCCTCTGGGAAAACACCTCTGTGGACCAAGCTGAGTCATCTTCATGGTAAACGGCTCACCTCTGCCTACATATGCACCTACGGCGGGGAACAATAGATTCTGGAACATATATGAGTCAGGAACAAATCTCTGTCCCATGAACCTCATCCCTTTAGTATTAGCCAAACAATCATAGAGCTTTTCCTTGGTCACCGGTGGATCAATAAGACAAATGCCAGAACCACCATAAATCTCAGGATTTCTCATCTGAGCCAGCTCAGCCTTCAAATTAAGCAGTGCTTCTTGTTCAGCAAGCTTGCTAACATCGAAATCAGTCCCGAAGACCTTCTCCATAGCCTCTAAATACTCATAAGGCGTAAGATCATCAGCTTCACCCACAAAGAATGAAGTAACCGAATAAATCCTACTCCATATCTCCCAGCAAGTGATGTCATCCACCTTCACATCGGGCAATTCTGCGGAGACCAAAGACGCCTGAATTGTAGCTATCGTCGCATCCTCCTCACAAATCAAAGCATCTGTAATGTCAGTTCCCCCTTTAAGCAGGAATGCCATCCTGCCATACCACATCGCAGCCTTGAAGTATCTCTTGAGAGCTTCACTCCTGGTATAATGCCCTCTGGGGACATACTGAGAGTAGTCTTCTGCATATGGGTTGGTGGAATCCGGGGAATTAAAAATAGCGCTTGGTCTGAATCCCTCATGCGCCTCAATATTCTGGATTTCAGTACGAACTTCATCTGCTATATACTTTGGAATAGTAACATCAACCTTTGTTAATGGTTTAAACTCTTTCTTATCCCAGGGATGCTCCTCATTCCATTCCTCAATTTCCTGCCTGGCTTTCTCCTCGTCATATCCTTCTGTTGGCGTCTGGAGAATCTTCAAAGCCACGGCAAAATAAGCCACGTTTCTCCTGGCAGCTTCCTTCAAGTCAGCATTTGCAAATGATTTGTAATCCAGCATTGCTCTGTTCATCATCGCCTGGCTTATATCAACCAGTTCATTGAAGAACTCCTCTTCTTCCAGGCGTCTGAGTATCTCGTTGAACTGAATATGGTATAAATGAAGTAAAGTATCAGAGGTAACAAAGATAGGTATTCCCTGCTCTTTCAACATCTTATAAGGCAGTACAACATCATCCCCTGACCAGGGAATAACCACAAATCCATTCTTCTCCAGGAGTTGTCTCCGATCCCCGGTGAGCCCGAACCTTGATTCTATCCCATCGAAGTTTATTATCCGCTCCAGATCCAGGGGCAACAGGTAGCAAGGGGCATTGGGAGATAGCGATAACCCTCCGGACTCGTAGTAAACTTCCATAACGAGTTTAGGATTTGATAACTCACCGCCAGACACCGAAGGTATGTTCAGGTTAGAGGATGTCACCACAGGCTTGCAACTGACAGCCAAAAAAACTACAACCAAAAGAACGGAAGACAGAACTTTTACAATCCTCATTTTCCCTCCTCTATTCGTCTGAATGGTTTTCAACCTGCGAAGACACTTAATCCTCGCACAGCTAATCGGAATGATTATGAGTTGTGGTTATCATGTTTCTCATTATGTTCAGAATCTTCACAATTCAACCTGCAATGTTAGAAACGTAATAACCAGTAAGAAGTTTAGCCCCACTGTGGTTGATATTGACAGGAATGATGTAATTAATCCCAATCAAGGATAACTGCAACAGGCTGAAAAGATTAGAATTATTCGAGGATAAATAGCCAGAGAAGACACAATGCCACCGGGATACTGGATGCCCTAATAACCTTGCCTGAACTAAACCAGGTGAAACAACATTAAAACCAGGCCTACAACCACTAATACCCCACCCAAGACCAGTAACCCAATCAATAACTTCTTATTCACTTCAAACATACTTTCTATATAGCATTTAAGGCATAAGCCAGAGGATATCTTTCGGCATTATACCACAGACTAACCTTCTCCTGTATTTCCATGAAAGGAGAGCGACTCCAGGGGGAAATCAACGGTGCGCCAGATCAACTATGGTAACACCATAGTCGCCCTCACCATAATCACCCAGGCGGAAACACAGAACTAAAGGATGCTTGGCTA
>DAOVDO010000062.1 GCA_030669525.1 Dehalococcoidia bacterium
CTAAGGATATCCAGAGGTGACTGAAACGTCCTAAGGAATACGAGTATTTAGAATTCAGTTGTCTCTGTAGTTAAGGAAAGCAGTGTAGAAGAAATGGTGGAGGAGGCGCTTTCTTTCTTGGATGCGGTAGCCTTGTTGATCAAGCTAAATTCAACCATGGTCGTCAAATGCAGTTCAGGGCATGACTTTCCCCCCGAAACCAGTGTGTGCGCCAGCCCCGGCGATGGTTAATGCTGTTGTTAAGGAGCAGCGTAAAATGAAACCCAAACAGACTATACTGGACGAGGCATCAGCCAGTGGCTAGGCATACGCTGCCAGCAGAAGGGTATGGTGGGGGTCCTTTGTCGAGGGCTATACTGAAGTCTGCCTGGATGTAAAGTAAGGAGGTGATGTCTATATGTAACATGTAGCAGCTAATCAACTTGTGGGAACAGAATTTTAAAGGAGGTATTTCAGTATAATGGGTAAAGTAAAGAAGCTGGTTGATTTGAGTCAACCTTTTGGTCATGGTGTGCCATTGTGGCCATACTTCGAAGAGGTCAAGATTGAGCGTATGCATTATCATTCTAAATCTAGAGTACTAACTCAACGGATTAATACCCCGATGCATGTTGCTACACATGCTGATTCGCCAGCACACGTAATTGAGGGTGGAATGTATACCGCTGACATTCCTTTGGACTGCTATTATGGCACAGGAGTAGTAGTAGATATCCCGAAGGGGAAGTGGGGGAAAATTATGCCAGAAGACCTGGAGAAGGCAAGGCCGAAAATTGAAAAGGGCGACATTGTCATTATTAATACTGGCTGGCATCACAAGTTTGGAGACAACACAGATTATTTTTGCTACTCTCCTGGATTGTACAAAGAGGCTGGTGAGTGGTTTGTTGAGAAGGGTATAAAGGCAGTGGGAGTTGACCAGCAGGCATTGGATCATCCTCTGGCCACTGCTATCGGTCCACATGGAGTAGGTCCTCTACGCCCGGATGTATGTGAAGAGTATGAAAGGGAAACCGGGCACAAAGTGATAGAAGACTTCCCCTTGTGGGAGCCATGCCACAGACTTATACTTGGTAACGGTATAATGGGGTGGGAAAACTGCGGTGGCGATATGGACGAAGTCACCGGTATGCGAGTTACTATTGCTGGCTTTCCTATTCGCTGGGTGGGAGGTGATGGGTCTATGGTTAGATTAGTCGCAATTGTGGAGGAGTAAGGCTAAATGCATTTAAGGAGGGTAGAACCGAAGGAAGAACTCAACTATTCATATTGGTTCCAATCCTCTTTGTGCCTGCCGTAGCTGGTTTTTAAATTTATGTAGCTCATATGTACTAGGGGCTTATAATTGACAAAATCAGAGATTTTGCTATACTGAAGGCATCCAGAGATAATAGAAAACGACGAAAGGAGCAGTAGTATGCAGAAATCAGTCGTCTCTATAGTTAAGGGAGTCAATGTGGAAGAAATGGTGGAGGAGGCGCTTTCTTATCTGGGTGGGGTAGATTCCCTGATTAAACCAAACTCAACCGTGGTGGTCAAGCCCAATGCAGGGCATGACTATCCCCCCGAAACCAGTGTGTGCACCAGCCCGGCGATGGTCACTGCTGTTATTAAGGTGCTGCGCAAAGCTCGGCCTAAACAGATTATACTGGCCGAGGCCTCAGCCATTGGTGATGACACGCTCAAATGTCTGGAGGTGAGCGGTATCGCCAAAGCCGCGGAAGAAGCTGGTGTGGACAGAATCATCGATATCAAGAAAGAGAAAGACCTGATAAATATTCCCATCAGGGATGCCCGATCCAATTTAACCAAGGTAGCTTTTCCCAGGTTTCTTCTAGAGGCAGAACATATAGTGAACCTGCCTATCTTCAAGACCCATTCCAGCATGGTTTTTACCTGCGCACTCAAGAATATGAAAGGAACGGTGCAGGACAAGTTTCACTATCTGATGCATCAAACAGACCTCGCTCAGGCGATGATGGATTTATGGTCAGTTATGAAAGCAGACCTTACAATAGCAGATGTTATTCGCCCAGCAGCCGGCTTTGGTCCCCATTCCACATATCCAACATACGTTGGTTGTGTTGTTGCCAGTAAAGACCCGGTGGCAGTAGATGCCACCATCTGCCGTATGGTTGATTTGGATCTCGACAAGGTGCCCTATTTTGGGCCCGCCTGGGAGCGAGGTCTGGGGAATTTTGCTGAAGATATGATAGAAATCCGTGGCAGGAAAATAGAGGAGGTTTTTACGCCGATATGGATACCATACCTGCTGGGATTTGATGCCTGGCCTGAATACAACATTCTTTCAGAAAACTCTTGTAGCAGCTGCCAGGGAGTGGTGGCAATGAACATGGAGAAGCTAAAGGCGCTTGGAGAGTATGATAAAAACGCTGGTGCTACAATTGTTCTTGGCCGCAAGAAGGAACTTCCCAGAGGAGTGGACAAAAGGGATATAATCCTCGTGGGTGACTGCCTTAAGAAATACCGCGACCAGGGCGTGTTTGTGGGTGGTTGCCCACCACTGGAACCTTTTCCTCTATGGGCGGTAGTTGACAGGAAGAGCTATACAGAGATAGAGCAGCTTGACAGGGAAAGAATGGCTAGAGAGGATGTGGCCTTTAGACAACATATGGAGAAGCTTGTTAAGGAGTTCGAAGCTTCCAGAGAAGAGGGAGGCAAATAAGAGGAGGGGAGTTGGGTTGCAAGTGGGATGTTGGCGTTTGTGATACTGACGGGGATGAGGTACCAATGACGATTTGGTGAAAACTGATGAGAGTTGGCTGGGTGGGTATAGAAAGGAGGTGAGGTATAGATGTAATTTTCAGGAGGACAATCAACCCACGGGAATAAAAAAATTTTAAGGAGGTATTTTAAAGTAATGCAAGTACTGGGGAAAAATTTAAAACTGTATGACTTATCTCACCCTTTTGGAGACAAAGTGCCGTTGTGGCCCTATTTTCCCGATGTCAAGATTGAGCGTATGCATTATCATGCCAAGTCCGGGCTGCTCTCACAGATAATTACTACCAGCATGCACTGTACCACTCACGCCGATTCACCAGCCCATGTGATTGAAGGAACTCCATTTACGGCTGATATTCCATTGGAAAGTTACTTTGGTACGGGGGTGGTTGTAAGCATCCCCAAAGGGAAATGGGAGAAAATTATGCCAGAAGACCTGGAGAAGGCAAGGCCTAAGATTGAGAAAGGCGATATTGTCATCATTAATTCCGGCTGGCACAAGTATTGGGGGGATAGCGTAAAGTATTTCTGCTATTCTCCTGGCCTGTACAAGGAGGCCGGCGAGTGGTTTGTCGAAAAAGGTGTCAAGGCAGTGGGAGTTGACCAGCAAGCGTTGGACCATCCACTGGCTACAGCTATCGCTCCACACGGACCGGGACCGCTACGACTAGATGTATGTGAAGAGTACAAAAAAGAAACCGGACATGATGTGATGGAGGACTTCCCCCTGTGGGAACCATGCCACAGGGCTATACTGGGTAATGGCATTATGGGATGGGAAAATGTTGGTGGAGACATCGACAAGGTAACAGGCAAGAGAGTTACCATCGCTGGTTTCCCTATTCGCTGGGAGAAAGGTGATGGTTCTATTGTCAGGTTGGTAGCCATGGTGGAGGAGTAAAATTAAATCCCTTTGGGAAGGAGTGGAAGCAAAGGGGTATAATGTTATGAACTTTACCTCCACCCTCCCCTGCCCTTAATGGGCATATTGCATATTGAGAGAAGATAACAAATGAGCATGTGATTTCAGAAAGGAGGTGTTCATGGATAAATTGTTTGACTTGACAGGTAAGGTAGCCTTAATTGTGGGCATTGGTGGGATTGGGCATAAACTAGCTTTGGGATTAGCCGAGTATGGTGCGGATGTTGTAGCAGCAGATATTAAACCTGATATTGCAGAGAAGGCGGCTGGTGAGATACGTGCTATGGGTAAGAAATCGCTGGCTGTTACCGTGGATGTCACTAGTGAGCAATCGGTAGTAGATATGGTGAAGCGTGCACTGGAGGTATTTCCTCGCATTGATATACTGATGAATGCTTTCGGTTTGGCGATTCGCAAGCCTGCTATCGATTTTCCTATAGAGGAGTGGCAAAAGGTCATGGATATCAACACCCGGGGAACTTTTATCTGCTGCAAGATAGTTGGACGGGAGATGGTTAAGCAGCATAGTGGCAAGATCATAAATATGTCATCAGTGAGGGATGATTATGGTCTCCCCTCAGGTTATGCAGCCTACTGTCCCAGCAAAGGGGCGGTTAAAACTCTGACAAAAACACTTGCCTGTGAATGGGCTAAAGATAATGTGCTGGTAAATGCGATGGCTCCCACTTTTGTGGAGACCCCACTTACTGCTGATGCCTTAGCTGATCCCGTTTTTGCCAAAACTGTGAAAGCCCGTATTCCGCTTGGTCGATGGGCGTTGCCAGAGGATATTGTTGGACCTCTAATATTTTTTGCCTCAAAGGCATCAGATTTCGTCACGGGGCAGGTCCTCTATGTGGATGGCGGCGTAACGACCTGGTAGCCATATTCGAGTAGCAAGTAAAACGTTGAATACATAGTCTGGGAGATGTTGTGTATTCATAGGAGGATACTATGAAGAAAATTCAATTAGCACAGGTTAAACCCTATGAAGCTGCTAAGCATTTCGGAATGGTCGCTCTCAAGCTTCATGGCAAAGAGGAAACAGGGACTCAGAAGTTCTGGGTAGGCCTTTCTCATTTTCTTCCGGGTGGTGGGGCTGAGTTTGATGCATCGCCTGCGGAAAAGGTCTATTTCGTGCTGGAGGGGGAGGTCACGGTTAAAACGGAGAAGGAAGAGATTACTCTTGGTCCCTGGGATTCTGTTTTCGTAGCACCCGATGAAGGCAGGTCAATAATTAATAAGACTAACAAGCCTGCCAGCATGTTAGTAGTTATTAATTATTAGAATATTTACCGCTGTCTGTGTGTTATGTACCAGAAGCAAGAAGGTTATTTGCCTGTGAAGAGGTAATTTCTATCCAGTTAGCCAGAGAAGAGAGGGGGCAGTAAAGATACTCAACTTCATGGAGTTGCTGCACTTACCTCTCTCCTCTGTGATGGGATAATTCCATGTATATTCTTTTGGGAGCTTTTTTATGCTTCCCATTTTGATATTTCTATCAAACAAGAATTATTAGCCATACCTGGAGCATTCTTTGACATCATCCGGGAAGGGGAGAGTAGATTAACACAGCCAGCTCTATCTACACTGCCGAATTTACCCGGCTCCAGGGGGTCGTATTTTGCCGAGGACTCATACGAATGGATTACACCGGGCCTCACTCTCTCAGTGACCTGCGCAATATCCAGCACTGCTCCCCGGTCGTTATACAGCTTGACAATGTCCCCATCTTTGATACCTCGAACGCTGGCATCTGACGGATGGATACGGATGACCTGCCAGGGATAGCTATCTGAGCACCTTCAGGATAATACTATTTCTCCCAGGTACACATCGATTTTAGTCTGCGCGGTAAATTCCTTCGGCTCATACCCCGGGTATTCAATCTTTACAAAGTACTCCTTGTCAGCCTCGAGTCCTTCGAACTCAAAGTCGCCATAGTTATTGGTCTTTATTGTCCTCTTCACGCCGTCACCGGTCAAGGTAACATCCACGTTCTCGGCGCATTCGTCCTTATCGCCGAATACCACTGTGCCGGCGATAAACCTCTTCGGCAGGCCGATATAGCATACTTTCTCCTTGAGCTCATATTCAGGGTGAATCACCTCGGTCTTATTTGAAGCTATCATCTGGGATACTTGGCTGTTGGGGTCTTCCAGGTCTCCGAAGTTCAGTGCGCCGGCAGGGCATACCTCCACGCACCTGGGCTCTTTCCATCCTGCATCCAGCAGGTGAGCGCAGAAGGTACATTTCTGGGGGATATTCTTCTG
>DAOVDO010000142.1 GCA_030669525.1 Dehalococcoidia bacterium
GTGCCTTTATCCAGATCAAGGATCACCTTTCCAGCATCGGTAGAGAAGAAGAGATGCAAGGTATAACTATCCAAGAAATGATACCAGGTGGAATCGAGGTGATCGTTGGCGTAATACAAGACCCTTCTCTTGGTCCTCTAATCCTGTTCGGCCTGGGTGGAATTTATGCCGAGTTGTTTAAAGATGTCACCCTCCGCATACACCCACTGACCAACGTTGATGCCAGAGAAATGGTTCGCTCGGTCAGGGCTTATCAGCTTTTTGAAGGCTGGCGAGGGGCGAAACCCTGTGACATAGCAGCTCTTGAGGACCTCTTATTAAGGGTCTCGGCTATGGTGGAAGACCTTCCCCAAATAGCAGAGTTGGACCTTAATCCAGTAAAAGTTCTGGAGCGAAACAAGGGTTATGTGGTAGTTGACGCTCGGATCATGCTGTCTTGCCCTCTCTGATTCTGGTATTCCCGGCTTGCAGGCTAAAATAATAAATGCGGCCCTACCCAGTATATTGATTCACCTATATATCAACATTACATATTTGCCATTTTACGCGTAGTTGTATATTTACCCCTGGCAGACATTGCAGTAAAAAATATGACAGGGTAAAATTTGCTAAGGTGCAAGCATGGTAGAAGAATGTCTTTTTTGTCGCATTGCTGCTGGTGAGATACCCAGTAACACCGTGTACCAGGATGGGGAATTCCTGGCTTTCAGGGATATCAATCCCCAGGCACCCAAGCACCTAATCATCATACCTAAAACTCATATCGCCTCTCTGGCAGAACTTACCGGGCAACAGCAAGGACTTATAGGACGCATGATAATCCTGGCCAGGAATCTGGCTGAGAAAGAAGGGCTGGCGGAAAGGGGATATCGCCTGGCAATAAATTATGGCCCTGAAGGAGGACAGGTGATACCTCATCTCCACCTCCACCTTATCGGTGGCAGGAAGTTGAACGACCAACTGGGCTAAAAGACGACTACTTACTTGCCTTCGCCAGCGACTTTAACCCAGCTATTACTTCATCTATTGCCTCATCTGGAGTAGAGGCTCCGGCAGTAATGCCAATATGGTGTTTATCTACAAGCCAGGAATAATCTACCTCGCCAGCTCCTTCCACCAGATGGGTTTCCACTATAGATAAACATGCTTCAGCGAGGTGCCTGGTATTGGCGCTATTGTGTCCTCCAACCACTACCATAAGCTGACTTCTTTTAGCCAATTCTATAGCAGCTTCCCTGCGTCTTTGTGTTGCCCTGCATAAAGTATTGATGATACGAATTTCCTGGGGAAATTGTCCTGCCCCCTCACCACTGAACTCACCCTGAGCAAGATTCATCGTATGCTCCACGCCTAACGCAGCTATAAGCTGCGCAATAAATTGGGAAAAACCAGCTCCACTTTGAGTAGTTTGGGAGATTATACCCAGACTATCGAGATTAACACTCTCCTCCTGAACTGAACTTGGAGCCTCGGTCCGCAATGATGAAGTGCGCGCTACAACCTGCTCTGCGTCGAGAGCAGCAATACCTTTCACTCCTGCCCAACCCAGTAATCCCTCAACCTCAGAGTGCCCTGCCTCCCCAAAGATGATGACATCAAACCCAGACTCGGCTAACTTCCTGGCTGCATTCTGGGCCTGACGAACTATAGGACAGGTGGTATCAATAATATTAATATGCCGGGCTTCAATCTCTGATAATACCGTGGGGCTCACTCCATGAGTGGTTACAGCCAGCATTTTACCCTGGACTTGCTCCAATTCCCCTACCGGCTTTATCCCCAACTTAACCAACCCCTCCACCAACTGCTGATTATGTGCCACCGGTCCCAAAGTTTCTATGCGGCCATATCTACCCGCTGCTTCCTTTAACATCCTGATGGCTCGCCTCACACCAAAGCACAAGCCCAGGTCACGAGCCTTCTCAATTTCCATAAACCCCTCGATTTTCCGGAGGCAGAAGAGCAGCAATCTTGCTCATAACCAGGTCAGTTAACAGCCTCCTTTGCGGTTTGGTTAACCTGCCATCATAAGAAGGCAGCTTAAAAGGTTGGCCGATACTGATAACTATGCCTGGACGCTTCCATAACCCACTTATTCCCTTCAGTTTCTCTGTGCCACTGACGCCGATAGGAAGCAATGCAACAGCCGCCTGTGAAGCAATTACCGCAGTGCCAGTTTTCCCGGTTAGAAGCTTGCCATCGCGGTTTCTCTTACCTTCGGGAAACATGCCCAAGACCAATCCTGCATCTAATATATCCCTTGCTTGCTTAATTACCTCCTGTTTTTCCTTACGCGCACCTTGACGGTGTACTGAAAAAGCTTGTGCCCAACGGACAACAATCCTAAGAAATGGATTGCGGAAAAGTTCCCGCTTGGCCATAAAATTTATCCACCTGGGAAAGACAACCGGTATTAATATGGTATCGACAAAATTAACGTGATTTGCCACTACTATAAGTGGACCAGCTAAGGGTACATTCTCCCTTCCCTTAACTTCCCAGGAAAGGAAAACCTTACAGAGAGCTTTAACGAGGGCTAAAACAATCTTCTGTGATAGAGTCACCTACTCCCCCTCTCGAAACTCTATTCCGACCAAGGCAAAGCAGCTTTAACAATTGAGCTCAACAACTAAATTATATATTCTATCCACTACTTGCTCCAGACTAAGACTTTCTGTATTGATGATGACTGCGTCTTCAGCAGGCTTAAGAGGCGATACGGCTCTGTGAATATCAACGTCATCCCGCCTCTTGAGATCACTAAGGGTAATATCGTAATCAACTTTAACCCCTCGCTCCAACAATTCTTTGTATCGTCGATTAGCCCTCTCCTCGATAGAAGCAATCAGGAAAATTTTCAGTTCTGCCCAGGGTAAAACCACCGTGCCAATATCCCTTCCAGCCATTATCACCCTGCCACCCAGAGCCAATCTTCGCTGCTCAGATACCATCACCTCTCGAACATCAGCCACCTTTGACACCAATGCCACATTCTCTTCAACCTCAGGGCAAAGCACCTCAGAGGAAGCATCCTGTCCATCAATGAGAACCGACAGAGATCCCTCCCTAGAGGAAACGAAATCAAATCTGGTTATATTTGCTAGCTGAGAGAGTTGGTTACCGTCATCGGGAGAAACACCCGCGCTAAGGACCTTCC
>DAOVDO010000051.1 GCA_030669525.1 Dehalococcoidia bacterium
ACAGCTGTTGCGCCCGAAGAACCGGCACTGACCACAGCATCTGCTTCTCCCGCTTTCACCAGCTTTGTAGCTACAACTATAGAGCAATTAGGCTTTCGGCGAACTGCTAAGGCAGGTGGCTCATCTTCTTTAATCACATCACGGGCATGAACACAATGAATTGGTAACTTATCGGAGGAATCATATTTAGCCAACTCTCTCTCTAATATATCCATCGACCCAACCAAGATGACATCCACATCACCTTTTTGAGCAGCAATAACTGCTCCTTCGATTATTTCCTCAGGAGCATGATCGCCACCCATAGCGTCAACTGCTATCCTTATCCTCTTGCTAACCTCAGGCATTAAATATCCCCTTCTGCCAGCGAAGCTTAACTACTGCCCCACCCGAAACTATTGTCTTGTCCTTCTGATTGCAGCACCCAACGCTACAATTGACATACAATACATCATCCCTGTGCTCAGTGGAATCTATCTGACCACTGACAGTCACAGTATCACCAGGTCTTGCTGGCATTTTGAAGCGTACCGAAAGCTCACCTCCTGCAGCCCAGTCCTGGCCAAAAGCCCGCATCATCATCTCAGATACATAAGCCAGGATAAGCATCCCATGGGCAATAGTACCACCAAGAGGTGTTTGAGCTGCAAAAGACTCATCTATGTGAATAGGATTAAAATCACCCGAAGCCTCAGCGTAAAGATTAATCTTTTTCTGCGTGATACTCTTTACCACCTGAGGGAGTGTCTTACCTTCACAAATTTCGCTAAGCATTCGTCCCTTCAGCAGGCAATACTATAGTCGCCTTCCCTGATTGCACCTTCTCGTTATCTTCATTAAAAACATCAAGCTCTAATACCAGCATATCCATACTAGAACGAGTTATTTTCCGAGCCACCCTAGACTGACAACTCACCGTAGCGCCAACAGGCACTAATTTAAAAAATTGGAACTCCTGAGAAGCATGTATGACCCCTGCCGATAACGAAAGCGACCCCGTCAGTGCGGTCATAGCGCACGCCGCTATCGCCAGAGGCGGAACAAATTTATCAGCATGGCTATCCACGGCTTCTACATACTTGGAAACAAGAGTAATACCAAGTTCATAACTGACTGGAGCAAATTCATAACCCGTAACTAGTTCCTCATAATTTACAGGTTTATTGCTTCTTCTCTTATTCGACATTCAGCAAACCTTAGCTAATTCGAGTTAATATTATAGCAGATGTATGGTCTCACCAATGTATAAAACCAAAATATAATTACATCAACGCTAATGCTTGTCAATATCCCTTGGCATAACTCTGAAGCTATAATATTATATGCCTATCTTAATAACTCACAAAACCCACTTTTCTCTCTTCATGGGATAAATATTCCATGAACTATGTTTCATGTTTCTTGGTATCATTAGGGTAAATAAGACTAACTTTTTCTATCTGGGATAATCTGTTGTCCTGCTCCAAATCCTCTTTGGCTTCTTTTATCTTATTTTTAGCTTCTTCTACCTTAGCAATTTTTATATCTTTGCTAAGCAAGCATATCGCAATTATTAAACAAATGCTTGCAGAAAGATAGAACCAAATAGAGTGAGAATTACACAGCGTAGCACCTGCTATGGATAATCCTACAGCAGAGCCAAAAAGAGTTGTCCATAAGCGTTTTAGGATAGCACCCATTGTGGTAAGTATTATAATCCATATTATTGCTATATTTATACTACTGATAGTAAACATTTTATATCTCTCTCTGAGTTAAGTTCGGATTGGGATGTTTCCATTCTCTCGTTTTCTTAGCAACTCCATACAAACCTCTATAAGTCGGCCCCAGGCGCTGGCTACCTAATCCAAGAGCAGTTTGGAAAGCTGCCATCGGTGTTTTCCTTCGGTTGAATCTGAAGGTGTATTCGTTCAGATAAGCTTGTAATATTAATATAAACAGACTTTGCTTGTCTATATGGATTAACCTGGAATAATCAGGCATCCAGCAATAACTTGAAATGAATGCGCTAAGTCGTTAAGATTGACTGCTCACAATCAAGGGAATATATCAATGCTAAAATCAGAGTAATAATGAATATACTGAGCCAGATTGCAGCTAACAAGGTAATAGTCATTCCTATCGGTGCTTGGTTTGTAGCTCAGGCACTAAAAACAATTATCCAGGCAATAAGGGAAAAACACCTTAACATACGTTATATGGTTAGTACGGGGGGAATGCCCAGTGCCCACTCGGCCCTGGTCTGTGCCCTGGCAACAACTCTAGGCATAATATATGGCGTAGGTACAAGTGTTTTCGCCATCAGTGTCTTTTTCGCAGCTATAATAATGTACGATGCCATTGGCGTACGGCAAGCAGTGGACAAGCAGTCTGCTATCTTAAATCACTTGCTGGTCGAATTCCCTAAAACTCACCTCGAGTTTGAGCATTTCCTGCGAGAACTGGTGGGACATACCCGATTTCAGGTTATAGTAGGAGCAGCATTGGGAATCCTTCTCGCCTGCTGGTGGGTATAAGCGATATGCAGGGATAAAAACAACCTGGCAAATATAGCATACTAATTGCTGGAAAGCGTTAATATACTCTATAATTTGGCCAATGAGAAGATACAGTACCTTTAATTTAAATGCCCTCTGGTTCCTGATATTCGTAAATATTTTAATCTTCATTGTTACTCTAGTAAAGCCAGATGCCATCTTTCTTCTAGGTTTAACACCGGCTTATTTTCTACACCAACCGTGGACCATAATAACCAACCTTTTTACTCACGGAAGCCTGTGGCATCTTGCATGTAATATGATAAGCCTGTATTTTCTGGGTAGCTTTGTATTCAGAGTAGTTGGAGAGAAAAACTTTCTAAAAATATATTTCGCCGGGGGGTTGCTCGGTAATATCTTCTACATCCTCCTGGGGGCACCACTCTCGATAGGCATAGGAGCCTCAGGCGCTATCTTCGCTCTTGGTGGTACGCTGGCAATGCTGGCTCCCAGAGTACCAGTCTTCGTATTCCTTATCCCGGTTCCAGTTCCCCTCTGGGCAGCTATCCTAATCTTCCTTTTAATTTCCTTCTTGCCCGGAATAGCATGGCAAGCTCATCTTGGAGGTCTTGTTCTAGGTCTCATTGCAGGTTACTTCTTAAAGAAAAAAAGACGGTCTTATTATCTCTAAAACTCTTAGAGATGAAAATAGAAAGCATTTGTCTGAAGAGCGATGAGCTTGAACTGGCGGGTGAACTTTTTATCCCTTTATCAAACGAACCCTGCCCTGCTTTATGTATTTGCCACGGCATTCCCGCCACCCCTTACAATCCCGAGGATAAAGGTTACTCCGTACTGGCACAAATGTTTTGCGCTGCTGGCTTCGTTACCCTGATATTTAACTTCCGCGGTGCGGGAAGAAGCCAGGGTAATTTTGATATCATTGGATGGAGTCGGGATTTGCAAGTTGCTATTAACTTCCTCTACAAACACAGGGCAACAGATAAAGCACGCCTTTGTCTCCTCGGCTTTAGTGGCGGAGCAGCAGTCAGCGTCTATGCCACCACTCACAACCCCTGGATATCTTCACTGGTAACCTGTGCCTGCCCCGCTGACTTCGGCCCTCTTGCCAATGCAGAAAAACTCGCCCCTACTATCCAGCACTTCCGTGAAATTGGGGCCATAAGAGACAATGATTTCCCTCCCTCAATGGAGGAATGGCTCAATGGCTTCAAGGCAATCTCTCCTATCCATTGGATAGGCATGGTTTCCCCCAGACCACTTCTTCTAATTCATGGAGATGCCGATGAAACAGTCCCTGTGGAACACGCATGCAAGCTATACCAAGAGGCTAAAGAACCCAAAGAGATAACTATACTCCCGGGTGCCAAGCACAGGCTACGACTGGAAGAAAAAGCGATGACTACCGCACTGGATTGGCTGAAAGCCAGATGTGGAAAAACATAGCCATACCTCATGTAAAAACCTGCTTAACTTGACACCTGGCAATTTGCACTGATAGAATTCAACTTCTCGTTAGTAGTCTGAAACGTAGTGCCAGATATGGCCCTGTACAAATATGACTTGCTATCTATAAGCAAAAGCCGGAGATAAAGAAATTTACGCTATTGTAGAGACAAACGGTAAGCAATATAAAGTCGCCCCCCAACAAACCCTGAAGGTTGATCGCTTACGCACATCCAAAGGTGATACGGTCGAGCTGGATAAGGTGCTATTCATAAGCGATGAAGCAAACACGCTTATGGGCAACCCGACTATTGAGGGAGCTAAAGTTATAGCTACCTCTTTAGGAGAAGTTAAGGGAGATAAAATAATAGTATTTAAATATAAATCCAAGGTCCGATACCGCAAGAAAACAGGGCATCGCCAAATTTACACCAGACTAGCGGTAAGCGAAATAGTTAAACCGGGAGAATAGAAATGGCACATAAGAAAGGTGGTGGCAGTACTCGATGTGGGCGCGATAGCCAGTCAAAGCGCCTGGGAGTGAAGAAATATGGAGGGGAGCAAGTCCGTGCTGGGAATATTATAGTTCGGCAACGTGGAACTCGCATCAACCCTGGCAGCAACGTAGGCATGGGCAGAGATCACACACTCTTTGCTTTACTAGACGGCTCGGTTAAATACGAGCCAGCAACCAAATATAAAAAGAAGGTCAGTGTTTATAATGAAAGCCAAGATCCATCCTAAATATTACGAGAATGCTAAAGTAACCTGCCTCTGTGGTAATACCTTCACTACTGGCTCAACTAATCCGGAACTTAAAGTCGAAGTGTGCAGTAAATGTCACCCATTCTACACAGGTAAGCAGAGGATAGTTGATACTATGGGTAGAGTAGAGCGCTTCAAGAAGCGCTATAAGATAAAGGATTGATTGGCGGGAGCTCAATTATAAAACTAAGGGATGGCCTATAATATGAGTCATCCCCTTTTTATTTTAACCATGAAGAAAATATCAAAACCATTCTATTATGGCGGACAGGCAGTAATAGAGGGGGTGATGATGAGGGGCAGGACTAATCTGGCTGTATCCGTACGCCGCCCCGACGGCAAATTAGAAGTGATTAAACAACCACTGGCTAATATATACAAGGGGCGTCTTAGAGAAATACCGTTTATCAGAGGAATCATTGTTCTTATCGAAACCATGGTGTTAGGCATACAGGCCCTGCTTCAATCTGCCCAAATTGCCTCGTCAGAGGAAGAAGAAAAAATACCTGCGGCAGCTTTATGGGGAACTGTAGCTGTCAGCGTGGCATTCGCTGTAGCTCTTTTCTTTGTCGCCCCACTATTCATTGCCCGCTACTTCGATAATTATATCACCTCCGATTTAGTCAGCAATTTAGTTGAGGGTGTTATACGCATTGGCATTTTCCTGTTATACCTTAAGCTAATGAGCTTGCTTCCTGACATTAAAAGGGTTTTTGCCTATCACGGAGCAGAGCATAAAGTAGTCAACGCCTATGAGGCAGGGTGTCCTTTAGAGGTGGAAGCAGTGAAAAATTACTCTACAGCCCATGTCCGCTGTGGTACCAGCTTTCTCTTTGCTGTGCTGGTCATCGCTATCATTGTTTTCACCCTGCTGGGTCGCCCATCAATATGGATGAGCATCATATTCCGAATAGTTCTCCTGCCAGCTATAGCTGCTCTCGGCTATGAAGTCACCAGATTTGGAGCGAGCCATACTAAAAACCTCATATCACGCATTCTCCTTGCCCCGGGATTAATGCTGCAATCTATGACTACCAGAGAGCCTGACGATAGCCAGCTAGAAGCTGCCATATCGGCATTAAATGAAGTTATCGAGACTGACAACTCAGAAGAAAACTAATTTAAGTCTTCAGTCTCTAAAAATCTGAATTCCCCATCACCCTGGAGAAAACAAGTCCGATAGCCTAAATGACATACCGGGCCTGTAGGCTCGACCTTGATAAGAAGCGTATCGCTATCGCAATCTTTAGTAATGGACTTCACTCTGAGGAAGTTACCTGATGTAGCTCCTTTATGCCATAGCTCTTGCCGACTACGACTATAGAACCAGACATCTCCACTGGATAACGTATTCTGTAACGACTTTTTATTCATATAACCCAGCATAAGAACCTCACCATTTCTGGCATCTTGAATAATAGCTGGAATTAAACCCCTGTCATCAAACTTAAGCATCTGCCCTCTTACCTCCGATACTGCTTATAGCTTCCCGCAAATTAATATCTCCAGTGTAAAGAGCTTTGCCGATAATAGCTCCCTCCACTCCCAGCTCTTCAAGCCGCTGCAAATGCTCAAGCCTGGAAATACCACCTGAGGCAATAATAGGTACAGGCATCTCAGCAATTAATTTTTCTACGGTCTCAAAATCAGGCTTGGTGAGTGTACCATCCCTTTTTATATCAGTATAGATAAAACGCCTCACCCCAAGCTTTACCATCCACTGCCCTAGCTGCAATACATCAATAACTGTGTCCTTCTGCCAGCCGTGGCTAGACACCATGCCATTCCGAGTATCAAGCCCGACTATTATAGCTTCCCCGAATCGCCGGCATAATCGTTTCACCAACTCTGGATTCTCAATAGCTGCGGTGCCCAAGATTATACGATTCACCCCTTTGCGTAGCAACTCTTCCGCTACTTCCTCTCGCCTGATACCACCACCCATTTGCACCAATAAATCGCTGGTTCTAATTATTTCTTCAATCGCAATCACATTTCCCATCTCCCCGGTAGCCGCCCCATCTAAATCAACTACATGCAGCCACCGCGCTCCCTGGGACTTCCACCTTAATGCCACTGCCGCTGGATTCGCATCAAAAACTGTTTGCCGGCGGTAATCGCCCTGATACAGTCGAACACACTTGCCGTTCCTGATATCAATAGCAGGTATTATCTCCATCTTCAATCTCATCCCACAGTGCGTTATGGTAAAAATGCTGAAACTATATTATCAACAGCTCCATAAGTCTTATATTCATCACCAAACTTAACTATTCTACTTACCTTGCCAGGTAACATAGTCGTTTACTGCGCCAGATTATAACTGAACACCCCTCCTCTGTCATATCTTTAAGCCATGAATCTTGTACAAGCAGACAATACCCACCTTATCTACAC
>DAOVDO010000015.1 GCA_030669525.1 Dehalococcoidia bacterium
CTTGCTGCAAATGGGTATAGCCAGGCATAATGATGAGTTTATTTGACTCAGCCAGTTCTACGAGTGAACTTTGCAAGGCTGTTAGCTCCTCGATGGTTGTCAGGGTTTCCTCTTTGAGAAAGAGGCGTAAATCCAAAGCCACCTGGTCATTCCTGGAACGAGCGGTGTGGAGCTTTCCAGCCACGTCTCCTATCTTGTCAAACAATCTGGCTTCGATATTTATATGTATATCTTCAAGCTCAGTTCTAAACTGGAATTCCCCTCGGTCAATCTCCTGGCAAATAGAAGACAACCCATCAATTATAGTGTTGGCATCGCACTCATCTATAATTCCTTCCCTTGATAGCATCTTGACATGTGCCATACTTCCCCTGATGTCATGGCGATATAATCGCCGGTCGAAGGGGATAGAGGCCACGTAATTCTTCACTAATTCTTTTTTCTCTGTTAGCATTAGCTTTCCTGGTGAAATGGTGATTGTACTTGAGCCTGGGTTCTTACTGGCAGTCCCCAGATATGGATAAAACCAGGGGAGTCACTCTGATCGAAGACATCACCCTTATCATAGGTAGCGAGGCTGTAATCGTATAGAGAGTAAGGCGATTTCCTGCCCACTATTTGGCAATTGCCTTTGTGTAGTTTAACTTTAACTGTACCGGTAACATATCTTTGAGAGCTCTCAACATAAGCGGATAAATCCTGGCGGAAGGCGCTGAACCATAATCCGTTATAGACAAGGTCAGCATATTCAATGGCTACTTTGTTCTTAAAGCGGAGCTGTTCCTTGGTCAATACCATATCTTCCAGGGCTTGGTGAGCTTTGAGTAGCACTGTGGATGCAGGGGCCTCGTAAATCTCCCTCGATTTTATACCCACCAGCCTGTTTTCAATATGATCGATTCTGCCTACTCCATGCTCACCAGCCAGTTGGTGAATTTTCTGGACAAGCATGATACTGTTTAACTTTTCGTTATTGAGACTCGTAGGTAGTCCCTTTTCAAAGCCGATTTCAATATAGCAAGGTTGCGCCGGTGTTTCCTTAAGCCCTTTTGTCCAGGCAAAGACATCCTCGGGAGGTTCATTCCAGGGGTTCTCCAGCATACCGCATTCAATAGCCCTTCCCCACAGGTTCTCATCAATGGAATATGGGCTAGCCTTTGTGATAGGAATGGGGATGTTGTGCTGCTGGGCGTAGGTGATAGTTTGCTCTCGAGTCATATCCCACTCTCTGGCTGGAGCTATTATTTTGAGTTCAGGGGCGAGGGCAGCTACGCTTACATCAAATCTTACCTGATCATTTCCCTTGCCGGTGCAGCCGTGAGCTACAGCAGTGGCGCCTTCTTTTTTAGCTATGTTCACCATAAGCTGGGCAATAAGGGGACGCCCTAGTGCTGTGGCCAGGGGGTATTGCCCTTCATAGATGGCGTCAGCTTGGAGGGCGGGGAATACGAAGGAGTTGATGAAAATTTCTCTGGCATCGGTTACCAGCGCTTCTATAGCTCCTAAGTCCAGTGCCTTTTGTCTGATGGATTCCAGATTAGCCACATTGCCTATATCCACAGTAAAGGCAATAACATCCAGGCCATATCTTTCCTTAATCCACTTTATAGCTACAGATGTGTCGAGGCCACCACTGTAAGCTAACACTACCCTGTCTAACATTTTAATAACCTCCTTGTTATGGCCTCAGAGTTCTGTTCCCTCCAGGACGGTCTCCAGAATGCTGACCGCTTCATCTACCTCTCTCTCAGTAATAATAAGGGGGGGAATGAAGCGGATGGCATCTGGCTTAACTCTGTTAACTAGCAAACCTTTTTTCATACAGGCCAGGGTTATTTCCTCAGCAATTGTATCATTAAATTCTAAAGCTATCAGTAGCCCCCGCCCCCTTACCTCGGTAATAAAATCAAATTGCCGTTTTAGGGTTTCTAGCCTGGCCATAAAGTAATTTCCTACCCGTTTAGCTTTTCCAGGTATACCATGTTCAATGATGTATTTCACGGTAGCGTAAGCAGCAGCACAAACTAAAGGATTACCTCCAAAAGTGGAACCATGCTCACCAGGGGCAAAGACAGAAACATGCTCTTTAGCCAGTAAGGCGCCAATGGGAACTCCACTGCCCAATCCCTTGGCGAGTGTAATTATATCAGGTTCAACCTGGTACTGCTCATAGGCAAAAAGGGTTCCCGTGCGCCCGATACCTGTTTGAATCTCATCCAGAATAAAAATTATTCCCTGCTCATGACACCAACGCTCTATCTCCTTGAGGTAGTTATCTTCAGGTACATTAACCCCACCTTCACCCTGTATTGGCTCCAGAATAACACCGCAAGTTTGCTCGGTTGTTGCTTGCTTGATTGCCTCACTGTTGTTGTAGTCCACATTAATGAAACCGGTGGGCAAAGGAATATAGGGTTCCTGGAATTTACTCTGGCCTGTGGCAGCGGTCATTGCCAGAGTCCGCCCATGAAATGAACCATGAGTTGTGATTATTTCATGGGCACCATTGAGGTGAAGTTTTCCATACCGTCGAGCCAGTTTCACTGCTCCCTCGTTAGCCTCGGCGCCGCTATTGCAAAAGAAAATCCTGTCAAGGCAACTATTCTCTATCAGAAGTTGTGCCAGTTGTATTTGCGGGATGGTATAGAATTGATTTGATGCCTGGATTAAGCTCTTCGCCTGTTTCTCTAGAGCTTCGACCACTACCTGCGGGCAATGTCCCAGGCTATCAACAGCCCAGCCAGCGATAAAGTCAAGGTATTTCTTTCCCTGGTCATCCCAGACCCAGGCGCCCTGACCACGGACCAGAGTCAGTGGAGATCTATTAAATGTTCTGAGGAATAGCTTTTGCTCTAATTCCTGCCAGTTATTTTGGCACAATAGTGGTTCCTCCAACACCGTTATTTATCTCATTGAGTAGAGCATGGGATGTTGTACCGTTGATAATCCGAGCTACAGACACTGTGGTCAGGGCTTTAAGGCAGGCTTCTATTTTAGGAATCATCCCTCCTGAAGCTGTGCCTGAGCTGAGCATCTCTCTCGCATCAGCAGCATTGATTTTGGATAGTATCTGCCCTGAGTCATCATAGATTCCGTCTACATCGGTTAAAAAGATGAGTTTATCTGCGCTTAGCGCAGCCGCGATTTCACCAGCGGCGGCATCTCCGTTGACATTAAGCAGCGTTGTCCTGTTCCCCACTGATCCAAAGCTTATTGGCGACACTACTGGCATGTAACCTGCATCCAATAGTAGTTTAACTGGAGTGGGGTCAACCTTTACAATCTTACCTGCATAACCCAGGTCAGGGCTCTTAGTAGCTGCCTGCAGTAAATTGCCGTCGCTTCCGCTTAATCCTATGGCTTTACCTTTCAGCGCTTGAATGGCTACTACCAGCTCTTTGTTCACCAGACCGCCAAGCACGGCAGCCACTATCTTCAGGCTCTCGGCATCGGTAACCCTCAGCCCTTTGATAAAGCTGGTGGGAATGCCAAGCCTGGCGAGCCAGTCAGTAACTGTTTGAGCACCACCGTGAACCACGACCAGAGGTATCCCTTGCCTCTGAAGTGTTACCAGATCTTCCAGGGTGGTATCATGATTGCCCAGTGTGCTGCCACCAATCTTAACTACAATAGTCTTCTTCTGTAGCATTACGTTGAATAAGCACTGTTTATAGTAACATATTCCTCAGACAGGTCGCAGCCCCAGGCAGTAGCTTTAGCATGTCCCAGGTGAAGAGATACTTTAATAACTACGCTATCACTGTTGCTTAAAGTCAGTTCCATTTCTTCTTTGCTGAAAATTGTGGGATTACCTTGCTTCATAACGCAGACCTCGTCCAAATAGACGTCCAGTTTATCTTCTCTTATCTCTACACCGCTTCGCCCCATGGCAGCAACGATGCGTCCCCAATTAGGGTCATTGCCATGTACTGCTGTTTTTACCAGTGTTGAGCTGGCAATAGTACGAGCTGCGCGACGTGCCTCTGCTTGATTTATGGCTCCTTCTACAGTAACTTCTACAAGCTTGGTTGCTCCTTCCCCATCTCGGGCTATAGATTTGGCTAGATAAATGCAGACTTCATTCAAAGCTTCCTGGAAAGTTCTGCCGTTATTCCCATCGATTATTTCATTGCCAGCTAAGCCATTAGCTAATAGAAAAACAGAGTCGCTGGGGCTGGTGTCTCCATCGATGCTAATTAAATTAAAGGAGATATTCACTGCTTCCTGCAGTGATGATTGTAAAAAGTCAGTATCTACCACTGCGTTAGTGGTAATAAAGCAAAGCATAGTAGCCATATCAGGGTGAATCATACCTGCTCCCTTGGCAACTCCAGCGATGATGATTTCGCTATTCGCTATATCGAGACGGAATGCAATCTCTTTAGGCTTGGTGTCAGTGGTCATAATTGCCCTGGCTAAGTCGTGGCCTCCATCCTGGCTGAGTGTTATTCTCTCGATTCCATTTCTGATGCAGTACATGGGCAAAGGTATTCCGATTATGCCAGTGCTGGCTACAAGGATATCCTCAACCCCCAGGGATAATTTTTTTGCTGTCAGTATTGCCATTTCGTAGGCATCGGCTATGCTTTGCTTACCAGCGCAGGCATTGGCACATCCCGAATTTACCACGACTGCCTGTGCCTGTCGTTTTGATAGATGTCTTTGAGATAGGAGAACGGGCGCTGGCTTGATCCGGTTGGTGGTAAATGTACCAACAGCGATGCAGGGTATCTTAGAGTGGAGGATGGCTAAATCAAGCTCGTGTTTACATTTTATCCCGGCATGGAATGCCCCGGCCAGGAATCCTGGAGTGGAAGTAATGGTGCCCGAAGGAATTAACTTAAGCATGGGACTTTGATTAGAAAAACAGTTAACACTATAGCACATAACACCTTGCTTGTTCACGTTACTCTGGTTAAGGTGGGTGAATAGCAATCTGTGTTGTCATTCATCTAGATTTTCTTTGGCTTTTGTGTTAGAACAATGATGTAGATTGTCTATATATGGGCATATCCTGGCAGGGGAAGATTGAATAGGCTCAGACTTCCCCTGCCAGATGCATCGACTATGTATAGTCTAATTGCCAGTTATATATTTCATAATAGGCCGCCCTGAAACTCGAAGTGTAAAGTAAAGGTCAGGCTACCTCCGGGTTCCAGATTTCCTGTATGCGGGGTGATTTTGATTAGCTGTGATTGGTGAGGTCCACCTGAATTATAGATAATGGTATAGCTTCCCTCCGGGCAATCACTGAAGCTATCGGGAACGGAGGAACTGGAGTCCATGTATGGACCGTGCACGGTATAGCTAACATCTCCCGACCAGGGTTCCCCATCAAGGGTGGCATTAACTGTTATAGTGCCTTTGGCTTGTGAATGGAAGTGTAAAGTGAAGGTTATGGTGCCACCTGGAGATAAGGTCTGTCTTGGTGATGGCGAAATACGGCCTAATGTTGCTCCAATAGGACCTCCTGAATGATAGTTTACAGTATAATCTCCAGCAGGGAGGTTCCTGAAGGTATCGGGCATATTAGAACTGCGGTCTTCTCCGTGTGGTCCGTGTATGCCATAGTCGATTGTTCCTGAGCCAATAGCGGTCTCCCATGGTTTCCCATCAAGAGTAGCATTGACTTTTACAGTGCCATTAGCTTGCGAATGGAACTGTAAAGTAAAGGTTATAGTGTCACCCGGAGACACGTTCTGATCTGACGATGGCGAAATACGGCCCAATGTTGCTCCAGTAGGACCTCCCGAGCGATAATTTAAGCTGTAGTCTCCAGCAGGCATGTTTCTGAAGGTGTCGGGCATATTAGTACTGCGGTCCTCCCCGTGTGGTCCATGTATGCCGTATTCAATCCTGCCTGAACCAATATCGGTCTCCCAGGGTTCACCATCAAGTGTGGCTTTGACCTTTACAGTACTGGTAGCCTGTGATGAATAGAAGTTTAAGGTGAAGGTTATCCTGTCATTGGGATATACAGTCTGTGTCGGTGATGGTGAAATACTGGCAAGTGTTGCTCCAAAAGGTCCACCTGAACGATAGCTTACAGTGTAAGTCCCTGCAGGTAACTTGTCAAAGCTATCGGACACGTAGGAGCCGCTGTCGTTGTATGGTCCGTGTATTGTGTACTGGACCTTTCCTGACCAGGATGAACCATCGACGGTGGCTTTGACTCTTATGGTGCTGGTAGCTTGAGAGTGGAAGTTCAGGGTAAAGGTTAACGATCCATCGGAGGATAGGTGCTGTGTTGGCGATGGGGAAATGCTGCCCAGGGTTGCCCCGGTGGGGCCATGGGAGTAATAGTGTACAGTATAATCCCCAGAAGGCAGGTTGCTAAAGGTGTTGGGTGACGAAGAGCTGGAAAACTCTTTTTGTCCTTGCAGGGAGTAACTGACTTTGCCAGACCAGGATGAACCATCGAGAGTAGCTTTAACCTTTATGGAGCCGGGAGCCTGGGAATGGAAGTTCAAGTTGAAGGTTATGGAGCCACCGGCGGATAACGTCTGCGTTGCCGATGGAGTGAGATTGGTTAGAGTAGCCCCCTCGGGGCCACCTGAGCTATAGCCTATGGTATAGTCTCCGGGAGGCAGGTTGCTGAAGGTTTGAGGAGCGGAAGAGCCTGAATTGGTCTTTGGGCCGGTGATGGTGTAGTTGATAGCACCTGACCATTGCGAACCATTGAGTATGATATTAACCACTATGGTGCCTGTGGAGGGAGCAGGAGGAGTTGGTGCAGGGCTTGGGGTTTGGAAGCACCAGTAAGGGGTCCAGCCTGATGTTTGCCCGCCCTTGTTTGCGCTCACGCGCCAGTAGTAAGTCTTGCCGTCGGTCAATTTACCTGAAGGGACAGAATAGCTTGGACCGGAGATGGACGTTTTATCGATGACGAGGTCCTGGAAATTGCTATCGGTTGCCATCTCAAGTTGATAAGTGGCATCTGGTTGGGTACAGGACCAGGCAAATATTGGGGTGAGCGAGGAAACTGAGCTGCCATTTGCTGGTGATTGTAAGGTAACGGTTAATGCAGGCGGTGGAGTGCAGCCCAGCAAAGCAACAAGGATTACCAGTAATAATGCTATATATTTTTGCATGTTCAACCTCCTAAAATGTCTTTATGATTGCGCCACGCCATGAAGGCGAGAATAAAAAGTGCTATAGCAGCGATAATTGAATAAATACCAATTAGCCGCAGGATTGCCAGTGCACCAGCTACAGGAAGGCACAGGCAGAGCAAGCCAAAAATTAATGCCAGAATTCCACCTAGACCAAGAAGCAATTTACCGCCGATGTCCGTTTCTGTCCTGAAAGCGGCGATTATGCCAAAAATGCCGGTAACCAATGCCCATGCGCCGATAAGTATAAGTAGTACCCAGGCAGTAACTCCTGGCAAGCTGAAAGTGATAATACCTACAGCGATACCGACTATTCCATGAAGAATTAATATCAACCGGTTTCCTTGTCCTGCGTGACTTAAACCTGCAAAGAGTGCCAGGATACCGTCAATCAATACAAAGGCACCAAAGAAGATGAGAAGCACTGCCAGTGTGATTTCGGGCCAGGCTAAGAGCAGAATACCGAAAATCAGGGCGATAAGACCCCGCAGTGCCACTGTCCACCAGTGCTGGGTCGGAATGAACTGCTGCATTACAACATTTCCCTTCATGATTCTACCTCCTTATCTGGAATTGGTATGCTATTTAACAACTACGGTTAAGTCGAAGGTCTGGGCTGCTTTCTCACCACCTTCCCATGCCTGGCTGTATTCCATGGATACGGTGCTCTTGCCTTTTTTGAGCGCCTTGAATGTCCATATTTCTTTACCAGGAGCACCAACCATGCCGGTATCCGCTGGTGCCTCAAATTGGTGGTTTACCTGTTCCAATACAGTCTGATTGCTAATCACAGACTGCTCTGTCCACTGGAAGCCCGTTGTGGCGTTAGATTCCAGGGTTACTGTCAATGAGCCGCCAACTCCGAGTTCGACTTCTTTGCCGCTATATGAGTCATCGACAACTACCTGCTTTGGTGCCTGGGAGCAGGCAAAGAGGCAAAGGGAGATAGCAATTACAGTACCAATCAGAGCTAGTTTTGATTTCATTTTCTATTCCTCCTTATATCATCAATTCAATTATATGTGTGGTATGGCCAGAATATCAAATGTTTCCAATCTTTTGTCAAGGCAAGTGTTAGCGTGCTAGCAGGTGATTTTACTTAAGATGGATAGGTGGCACAGCAGTCGATATTTAAGGAGTTATGAGAACTGGGTAGAATGAGCACACAATAAAAATATCGTGAATCATAATGGGGGCGGGTCTCGTCTCAGAGCTGGGTATGTAGCTATAGCAAAGTCAGGGAATTGTGGAGGATGTTAATGGTACATATGCTTTACCTTTTGGCACTTGTGATGTAAAATCAATCTTAAGGGAGAAAGGCATGTCAGGACATTCAAAGTGGTCGCAGATTAAACGGCAAAAGGGTGTGGCAGATGCCAGGCGCGGTCAGCTATTTACCAAGCTTACTCGAGAAATTATGGTGGCTGTAAAGCAGGGTGGGAGTAATCCGGAAAGCAATTTTCAGTTGCGTTTGTCAGTGCAGAAGGCCCGCGATAGCAACATGCCCCTGGAGAATATTGATAGAGCCATAAAGCGTGCCAGCGGTGGTAATGAGGCATCTGATTTGACCCAGATAACTCTTGAGGGTTATGGGCCAAATGGTGTAGCAATTCTGGTGGAAGCGCTCAGCGATAATCGAAACCGCACCATACAGGATGTACGTCGCCTTTTCATACGACATGGCGGTAGCCTGGGGGAAAGTGGGTGTGTTTCATGGATTTTTGAAAACAAAGGAGTGATCACCGTAGAAAGCGATGGCTCGGATGCTGAAGAAATAGCCTTACAGGCTATCGATGTCGGGGCTGAGGATGTTAGGACGGAAGAGGGCTATATTGAGATATATACTCAACCACAGGATTTGGAAGAAGTAAGAAAAGCCATCGCGGAGCAGAAACATGTAGTTTCGGCTGAACTCTCTCAAATACCCAAGACCACAATGGTACTGGGTGAAAAGGAAGCGGCTCAGGCATTAAGTTTGCTTGACCATCTCGAGGAACTTGATGATGTACAGCATGCGTTCTCCAATGTTGATTTCTCTGATGCCACTTTAGAGAAACTGCGTGGTCAAGTATAGCATGCGCATTCTTGGCATTGACCCTGGAACTATAAATTCAGGCTATGGGGTGGTGGACGCTGATGAGGAAATACGGATGGTGGATTTTGGTGTTTTTAGTTTCTCTCCGCGGACTTCTAAAGAAAAGCGATTGCATTCCCTGTATTGTAGTTTAAGCGAGATTATTGCCAGGTATAGACCAGACGAGCTGGCTATTGAGGAGCCCTTTGTGGGCATTAATGCCCGCTCAGCATTTGCTATAGGTACGGCACAGGCTATAGCTATCCTGGCAGGAGCCAGCCAGCAGTTACCCATATATTACTATTCCCCAGCCCAGGTAAAGCTGCAGGTAACTGGATATGGTCGTGGTGACAAACGACAAATACAGGAAATGGTGAGAATTCAACTTGGGCTTTCTAAATCTCCTGAGCCCAGTGATGCGGCAGATGCTCTGGCTGTAGCTATTTGTCATATACAGCAGAGCTGCCTTAATCGATGGCTGACCAATAAAGGTTAAGATGATAGCATCTTTAGAGGGAATGTTAGAATATCGCGCTGCTGATTCAGTCATTGTCAATGTGGGGGGGATAGGTTTTCAGGTGTATGTGTCGGGTTCAACTTTGAGTCAGTTGGGAGCCATCAAGGATAAAGTCTCGCTTTATACTCATCTCCACCTGAGAGAGGATAATGCTTCTCTTTACGGCTTCGCCTCCACTGAGGAATTAGCACTGTTCAGGAATCTCATTTCTGTCTCAGGTGTTGGGCCCAAGCTAGCTTTAGCATTACTGTCAGCATTGAGTCCTGAGCAGCTTGTTATGGCTATTGCCAGTGGCAATGTCGATGTTATCAGCCAGGTATCTGGCGTTGGTAAAAAAGTTGCCAGTCGGCTGGTTGTAGAACTAAGGGGAAAGATGGAGAAGCAATGGGAAGGAACTATACTACCTTTAGCTTCGGAAGATACCGAGGCCGTAGCCGCTTTAACCAGTCTGGGCTATTCTTTAAGGGAGTCAACTCAAGCTATCTTCAGCCTTCCAAATCCAGATGGAATGAGCCTGGAGGAAAAGGTCAAAGCTGCGCTTCAACAATTGGCTACAGGATGATTTGAGTGGCTGTAGATACTGGTGGTGTTGGTCATCACGTACATTCATATAATATGTTATACCCCTATTATGCGTATAGTTACCAGGTCAGAAATATTTAAAGTTACTTCTCATTTTGGCGGGTGAAACATTGATGTCTGAGTTTAAGCTTGTTTCTGATTTTCGTCTTACAGGTGACCAGCCGCAGGCGGTGGATAACTTGGCTATGGGTTTGAACAAGGGATACCGGGAGCAGACTTTGCTGGGTGTTACTGGCTGTGGTAAGACTTTCACTATGGCCAACGTTATTGAGAGAGTGCAGAGGCCGACGCTGGTTATTTGTCACAATAAAACGCTGGCTGCCCAGTTAGCTACCGAGTTTAAAGAATTCTTTCCCGAGAGCGCAGTGGAGTATTTTGTCAGTTACTACGATTACTACCAGCCAGAGGCTTATATACCCAGCACTGACATTTATATTGAGAAGGAGACTGATATTAATGAGGAGATTGATAAGCTGCGTCATGCAGCTACCAGAGCCCTTTTTGAGCGCAGGGATGTGATTATAGTAGCCTCAGTTTCCTGTATTTACAGCCTCGGTTCACCAGAGGAGTATCACAGCTTCGCACTTAATGTGAAAAGGAAAGATACTCATCAACGAGATAAGTTAGTTCGCCGGCTGGTGGATATGCAGTATGAGAGAAATGATTTTGAGCTAACGCGGGGTAAGTTTCGTATCAGGGGCGATACTCTGGAAATACAGCCTGCTTATGAGGAAACAGCCCTCAGAATTGAGTTTTGGGGAGATGAAATTGACCGCATCATGGAAGTTGATCCCCTTACTGGTGAATTACTCAGTCAGTGTGAGCAAGTGGATATTTATCCCGCCAAACATTTC
>DAOVDO010000072.1 GCA_030669525.1 Dehalococcoidia bacterium
AAGCAAGTATGACGACTCCTACATCCGCAAGGCAGCCATAAAGTATAAGGTGCCCTATATCACCACGTTAGCTGCTGCCATGGCTGCTGCCAAAGGCATAGCCGCTTACCGTGAGGGTAAATCGGACGTCAAGTCTCTGCAGAGCTACCACGCGGATATAAAATAAGTGCAGGAAGATTCACCATCTCTTTTTGGAAGATTGTTAGCTATATTGATTAAGGGAGCTGGCAGAATTCGAAATACCATTCAGGCTTTTGTGAAAGACGTGGTATAATAGTGACCTGTCCCCATAAACCATACCACTACTCAAGTTAGAATTTATGGCATGGTAAATTGGTAGATTGAACAATAGCTTGAGTCGTTACCTTGTTGACAGGTGAGCTTAGACCGGAGCTATAGCGCAGAACTAAATCGGACAAAATACCTAGGATGTCATATTAGGTAACAAAACAAGCTATTAGTATGTTGTGCAGTCTGGATAGTTTCGTTATATCCAGTTAATGTCCTCTACAACAAGTAGCCTGCTCCCGAGGCTATGGTACCGGCAATACTGACTAAAGGTGTGGTGCAATTACTGGATGCAGGTCAATCGTTCGGGTCAGTTATTCTGCCTCCTGTATCAGCTGAATGGCAAAATCACCAACCTGGCGGGTGTCAAAGTGAGCAGTGCTACTGCCAAAGGCAGCGGGGGCTTTCCCTTTGACTATAACCGAGACGCCTTTACCTTCCAGCTTGGCACTCTCCTCATCAAGGTTATCCACAGCGAAGGCAATGTGCTGAACACCTTCGCCTTTGCTGTCTAAAAACTCTTTATAGTTTGATGATTCTCCTTCGATAGGCTGAATAAACTCAATCGGTACCGAGCCAATCTGGACAAACTTTGCTCTAATCTTGGGCTTTGATTCTGGAAATATGACCTCGCGCCCGACTGATGCTATACCTAAGGATTGATAATACTCAACAGCCTTATCTATATCCCTTACTACTACCGCTATGTGATGTAGCTTCCAGCTTGCCATCATTTTTCTCCTTTCTATACGATTACATAACCTGCCCCCGATAATTATACCACATCTTAAGTTAGACTAAGGATTGTTGGAGATGCCCCCATTTTTGGGCCAATGATAATGTTAGACTTTGGATTGAGGAAAGGGGATTTGAGTGTTCAAAAGAGCGTACACACCAGAACAAATCATCTTTTTGTTCAACTAATCGGGAGCAACGATGAACGCAGAGCGTAATCTAATCTCAAACATCGGAGTGCCGCTATATGCTGAATATTATCCTTTTGATATGTGAAAACTTAGAAATGTTTGGCTAGCTGCATACTATAGAGTTTTTTACTTTGGCAACCTGAGGATAAAACGACCAAATCTAATTGCTTATAGCAAAGTTGGACTAAGGCAATGAGCTTCCTTCCAACCTAAGTGTGTAGGGCACGCTCATCTGAACCGGGCGGTAAGCCCGGCTTAAGAGCTATCCACTGGAATCTCTTCCTGAATCTCTCCAGTATGATTATGGTTTTCTTGCCAAGCAGCCCGAGGAAGACAGCATTTCCTATGGCATGGAAGGTATCAAACCAAACACTGTTAAGCTGGGCAATGACAAAGGTTTTTAGGGTCAGCGGATAGACAAAAGACGCCCAGAACCAGAGATTCATTATTACCCCGAAGACATAACCCCAGATAATGCCGAAGACGACGAGCCACCTCGTACTCAGGCGGAAGCGCCGGAGATAAGAAAGCCGTCTTTCAATAGCTGTTTTATATAGTCGGATACTGCCTGGGGAGTAATTTTAAGCTTCTTAGCAATATCCTTCTGCTGGATATTGGGTTGCTTAGATGCTATCTCAACCAATATTTGAAATTTGGTCGTCAGATTTTTGTTACGTAATATCTCTACCATGACTTCAGCGTTCCATTAGATAATCAAGTGGACTTTCATCTATTAACCATTATAGCAACTTTTGCACCGCAAAGTAATTGCCGGATTAAGCTACACAGGAACAATCCACTATCCTGTTCTCTATCAGCTGCTCCCGGCAGTGATTTGCTATGACCTCTGGATGCTGTCAATCGTCTTTCTCTTAAACAAATGCGCTACCTCTGGGGGAGGCAAAGGATGCAATTGCGTCCTCTACCCCTCCCTCAGGGGCAGAAAGAGTTTTTGAATCAAAATGAAAAAGCCCAAAGAGTGGCTTTATCCTCGCCGGGAGTTGGTGGCAGAGGACAGGATAGCGTAATGTTACACTAGCACCTCACAGCCCCACTGCCATCTCACTGGTTCTTAAAAAATCCGTGTGGTATAGTGATGGACGGGACTTCAGGTGAATTTGCTGGACCTGTGGATTACGAGAAGGGAAAACAGCGGAATATACTGACCAAGTAGATATCTGAAAGAGGAAGGATACTAGCCGATGACCTGACCCCAACCCGGGCAAGTCCCTAACAGAGGATATTAGGAAGGGAACGAAGAGCCCGGATGATGCGGCTAACGAATTAGCTCACCCGCATTATTGCGGCTGTTTCAATACCATCCGAGCGGAGAAATTATTGGCAGCAATGGCCGGGATTGATAAGAAATATTGAAAGGAGGTGGCACCATGACAGTAGCACTTGTGAACGGAGTTAACCTGTATTATGAAGTGACGGGTAAAGGTTTCCCACTAATCTGGAGTCACGAGTTTGCGGGCGATTTCAAAAGCTGGAATCCTCAGGTCAAGTTCTTCTCACGACGCTACCAAGTCATAACCTACAACCACCGGGGATTTCCTCCCTCAGATGTACCGGAGGAGGAGACTGCGTACTCCCAGGAGCTGCTCGTCGAGGATCTACACCAGTTGCTTCGCTATCTAGGCATTCAGCAGGCATTCGTGGGTGGTCTTTCTATGGGGGCGAATGTAGCCGTGAATTTCGGCATCGCCCACCCCGAGATGACCAAGGCATTGGTCGTAGCAGGGGCAGGTGCGGGCACAACGGAGCGGGAAAACTTCGAGAGTTATCTGGCAGACTTGGTTCGGCAACTCGAAATCGGGGGGTGGGTGGCGGCGACAGACCAATATGGCCGTGGAGCCAGCCGAATCCAGCTCCTACGCAAAGACCAAAAGAGCTGGCAAGAGTACTACGAAGAACTTGCCTCTCATTCGTCTATTGGCTCAATACTCTCCATCAAGGGTGTCATACTCAAGCGGCCCACCCTATTTGAGCTCAAGCCAAAGCTGCAACAGCTCAATGTGCCCACCCTGATTGTGGTAGGGGATGAAGACGGTTTCTGTATTGAGCCTTCTCTTTTTATGAAGCGGAACATTCCCAAGTCGGGCTTGGTGGTTTTCGCTCAAACTGGGCACGTTATTAACCTGGAGGAACTCGAGCTTTTCAATCGAGTGGTGCTCGATTTCCTGACTTCGGTCGAAGCTGGAAGCTGGGTGTGAACGGCTGGTACGTGCCTGGGGAAGGAAAAGGCAGAATGAATCGCCTTATTCTTTCCGTTAAGCCTGGACTCGAGACTGAAAGGATAAATTCAGATGTCTACCGTTGCAGCACTCTCACTTGAGCGTATATGTGAGTAATGACGAGGCGCTTTTCAACGTCATACCAAAAGGGCAGCTGTGATTAAATTAACAGTTGCCCTATAATACCTGCTCCAATATCTCTTCTATCTGCTCATCGGTCAGGCTTTCGTACTTGTCTCTCGTCGTCAGCTCATCCACTGCTTTTTGAGTCCAGGCATCATAAGCAATATCTCCATCCTCAGGGAAATAGCCGACGAATCTTTTCTCAGCTGGTCTAATCGCCATATTCGGGACATAGCCCCAGCATATATCCCACACCTCCTCTGGGTATGCGGTAAGAAAGACTATCTTCCCCTGATAGCCTTCAGGTACATGATACACAGCAGGAGCTATGTGATCCACTCTCCAGCCTATTTCCTTCAAAGCTTCCAGTGCAAACGCCTCTAAAATTATAGGGTCGAAGTTTATCTCCACGTTAATATGAACGTGGACATAGGCGGGGTCCTCCACCAACCTTAAGCCTTTTTTCCAGTGAGCTGATTGAAAGTATTGGCGTATTTTTCGTATTTCGAGAGGGCCTACGCCCTTGAAATCGAATTTGCTATAGTAGTTGTCCATGTATTTTTTGCCCCAGGTTGGTATGTTGCTTCCCTCCTCACCGAGTTTTGCGGGATCAGACGGCTGCAAAACCACGTTAGGATTATATTTCCAGAAGAAATCAAAGTGCGGGATATACAATACCCTATCCGGGTCATGGGGATGAACACTGTGTGCTCCGAGTATGTCCGGTCCGGGAGAGACGAAATCTATTTTTCTATTTAGCGGGAGCCCCATTCGCTTAAAATACCTCTGGAACAGCCTGCATATAGACCCTGCCTCCACTTTATTTTCCACGTAGACGTGAGTGTGGTATAGCTCTTCCTCCGTCTGGGTCAGCTGTCGTATTAGCTCTTTCCACTGGTCTGATTTGAAATAATCCACTACTCCTCTGGTAATTTCTTTTTCGCTCATAATGCGCCCTCCTTTTGCTGATTCATACCGCCTTTGGATATATCCGTAGCTCATAATAGGTGTTTTCAAAAAGCTTGTCAATGTTTTGCTAGCCGCGCCCAGGGTCTCAATCCCGGTCAATCTGTTGTGTTTAAGATTTTGCCTAGCTTGGTAGAAATTTTTGAGAAAGGTTACTAAAAACTTGACAAACGGAGTATGATAGGAAGAGAATATTCGGAAGCGATAATCATGACCGACATTAAGAAAGCCTTTTTTATATGCTGGCAGCAGCATGATGTTCTTTAAAAAGCGAAAAGGAGAGAAAACTTTTGATAGCGGGCTCTGCCAGGGGAGAGTTAAGCAAAGACCGGTGCTGGAGCCCCTCCCATGTGCGACTTGATGCGAAATTGGGCAAGTGGCATCCCGCGATTAAACCTTGTAAGAGTAATGATGTCTGTATTATGAGTATCTATGGTAGTATAATCCTGAGGAAAGGTTAGCCTTGACTCAATCAAAATTCAGGGTGAATACCCAATAATACGAAAAAGGAGGTGATAGCTTTCAACAAAAAATATTTATATACGGCTAGGTTACAAAATCTAAATGGAGGAGTTTTTTAGATGAAAAGGAAAATATTGTTGATTCCGTTGGCACTGTTGTTAGCTGTAAGTTTGGTTGCCTGTGCGGCACCTGCTCCAGCGCCAGCCCCGGCTCCGGCACCAGCTCCGGCACCAGCCCCAGCGCCTGCCCCGGCTCCAGCCCCGGCTCCGGCGCCAGCTCCGGCACCTGCACCAGCGCCAGCTCCGGCACCTGCCCCAGCAGCGCCAGCAGAGGTAATTACCTGGAAAGTGGTGTCAATGCAACCAAAGGCAGACCCCCGTTACAAGGTGGTAGAACACCTGGCTCAAAGGGTTGAGACCATGAGTGGGGGGCGCATGAAA
>DAOVDO010000024.1 GCA_030669525.1 Dehalococcoidia bacterium
CCTGAGAGAGCAGCCATATTTCCGCGCAGTATGTCAGGCGTGTACAGCGCCACGCCGACATTCTTTGCTGCGTCGGGAAGCCGACTAAATCCAGCCATATAATAAGGGGTATACAACAGCATAATAGCCATCATCACCAGCAGCAAGAGATGAACACCCCTGTTCTCGATGCGGTAGGCAAAACAGGCAAAGCCAGCCAGGGCAACTAAGGCAATGGCAACATAATAAAGCGGAAATAAGGAACGTATCTCGGCCAGAGGGTCGATAAGCCTGGTGTTCTGAAATACCGGATAGGCCAGTTTTATTGATATTAGATATATTATTACGGCGACTGCGCTCAGCAGCAAAACGATAATTATTTTACGTTGAGACTCCGTGTTTTCCTTCATTTTATATGTCCATCGACGAAACTTGGGGCAACTGCTTGGCTATATCACCCAGGCATTCTGATGTATGGAGTGACCCATATTAAGCATACCTCCTGATAGGGCAAAGATTACGCAGGTTATAATTCAGATATCCAGCGGCAACGCAGGCTAACACCAATTTGGTAACCAATAACTGGCGCAGAGCGGTTGCCGGCTGTCTGAATAGAAGCTTTAAAGAGCCGGGTATCAGCTTGAAAAAGATGCGTTGGAGAAGCTCATGTTCAGTAGATAATGTCTGTTCCTTCTTATTAGCAGAACTATACAAGTTATTAAGTATAGCCTTGGCATAACCCTCCCAGTAAGCTCTCTTCCTGATAAAGCTGCTGTTAAGCCTGTAGCGATAAACCCTGTGTTTTACCTTTATGTGTGGATGATAGATTATGCACTTACCTGTTTGCCACTTAACTCTCAAAGAAAATTCGGTTTCCTCTGCACCCACTCCCTGCCAGCCACTTTTACCATATCCTTTAACTCCAAGGCTGGTTTTGAAGAAGCCACACAGATCAAAAGCCTCCCTTCGAAAGGATATATTGGCCCCATAGCCATTCCTGACCTCGGTGGGCTCAGTCCATTCCCAGTAGGTGCAGGAAAATATCCAGTATAATTCCCTGGGAAACCATGCCATTGACTCATCTTGCCACAAGGGGAGAATAGGCCCGGTGAGGCCGATAATTGAGCTGTCTTCAGCATAAGCTTTAACTGTTTGCTCTGCCCAATCGGGGAAGATAAGGGCATCATCATCAACAAATGCCACTATTTCGCCTCTCGCTTGTTTTATACCTAGATTTCTTGATGAAGAAACCCCCCACTCACCTCGATTGTATAGCACCACCATATTAGGATACCCTTTTTCCTGGGTGTAATTCTTAATGCTCTCGACAAGCTCTGGTGACCTTTCAGCTACAATTATAGTCTCAATATTCCTGTAGCTCTGCGCCCGTATGCTGTCAAGCAGCTCAGTAATATCATTGTACCTGTCCATAGTGTAGGATGAAATAATTATAGATATCCTTGGAAGATTGGCAGTTGTTGTCATTCTATCTGCTTAAAATGTCCTTTATTGCTTGCCTGACAGCCCCATTTGAATTATATTCAGGCTTCCAGCCCAATCTCTTCATCCCGGTAATATCATACCTCAACTGAGGGACATCGCCACGCCAGCCACGGCTGCCACCGGTATAACTGAACTTTACTCCGGATAAACCCATAGCCTCAGCCAGCATATTTGCTATGTCGGTTACATTGGTGGAGGAGTCCGTACCAAGATTCAGTATATTAACCCGCTCCTGAGAATGCTCAAAACCAAACAGGATACCATCAACGCAGTCACTAACATGAAGATAGGGCTTCTCCTGGGTGCCATCCCCGAGTATCTCCAGCTCTTCGGGATTTTGCCTCAGTTTATTAAGGAAGTCAAAGATAACACCATGTGTGGCTCTGGCGCCAACAACATTGGCAAAGCGGAAAATCCATGCTTGCATATCAAATAGATGACAGAAGGCACAGATAAATCCCTCACAGGCAAGCTTGGCTGCACCATATAGGGATATGGGCAGCAAAGGGCCATAATCCTCGCCAAGCGGCATTGTGCCCGCTTCACCATAAACCGTAGAGCTGGAAGCAAAGACTATTTTAGTGATACGGTTAATCCGCATAGCTTCCAGAACATTATGAGTAGCCCTTACTCCTTGCTGTAAATCAAGGTTGGTATCTGTAATGCCAGCCCTGACATCAGGATTAGCAGCCAGATGGAAGACTAAATCGTGGCCAGCAATGGCTTTGTTCAATGCCTCGAAATCCAGCAGGTCGCCTTGAACAAATTTAAAATTGGTCTTGCCCAGGTGTTGTTCAATGAATTCCATCTTGCCTGAGCTGAGATTGTCATAGGCAGTTACCTCACCGGAGTTGATGAGACGGTCAACAAGATGGCTGCCGATAAATCCGGCTCCACCGGTAATTAAGTATTTATACATCAGGAAAACCTATTTCTTATCAGTGTCCATCCTATTCTAAGCCCAGCTCTTATGGACCTGAGCTTACTGGGTGTAGAACGACGGCGATAGTAAATGGGAATCTCTCCCATTTTATAGCTTCTTTTGGCTATCTGAGAGAACAGGTCAGCCTCAAGGTTAAAGCCTTCAGCAGATAAGTCCAGCTCAGGTATAATTTCACCCTTGAATCCCCAGTACCCGGTACACAGGTCGCTTACCCCCCTAAAATACAACAGCCTCGCCATTAGAGTAAGTAGATGATTACCCACGATATTCAAACGGCTTATAGACCCTTTGGCTCTATCGCCTTTCAACCTGGAGCCAATTACCACATCATATCCCTGGTTCAATTTATCCATCATATCGGTTATGTAAACAGCAGGATAGGTGCAATCAGCGTCAAGCATGAATACAAAGTCAGCCCTGGTCTGTGCAAAGGCCGTTCTCATCGCTCTTCCCTTGCCTTTCCTGTACTCGATGATAACCTCAGCTCCCCTTTCCTGGGCTATCTGCCGTGTCAAATCACTGCTATTGCCATCAACAACCATAATCTTAACCAGATATCCTTTCTCCTCCAGTTCTTCCCTGGGGATTTCATCAATGACTTTGCCGATGGTCTCCGCTTCGTTAAGCGCAGGTATTATTATGTAAAGCTCTTTGCCACTCATCTTTTCTTCACCTTTAATATAAACACTACTTTACCTTAATCGGTGTGCCTTGACAAGGGAGTATGAGATTAAGTTTCAGTGATATAATAGCCAATCAAGAGCTAATGTTCGAAGAAATTCTGAGCTGGAATATTCCTCATGAGTTAATAATCGTTATCATATCTGCTTTACCCGTGGTGGAACTTCGAGGAGCCCTACCAATAGCCATTAACTTATTCCACATGCCCTGGTATAAGGCATTCTGCCTGGCCATTGTTGGCAATCTGATACCTGTGCCAATCCTGTTACTGTTTCTGGACTCTCTGGCCAAAGCAGCCAGCAGAGCAGGTATAGGACGTCGTATAGTAGACTGGGTATTGGAACATACCAGGCGCAGGGGAAGGGCTATCGAAAAATATGAGAAAATTGGGTTAACACTATTTGTGGCTATTCCCCTTCCCATAACTGGCGCCTGGACAGGTTCAATTGCTGCTTTCCTGCTCGGCCTGAAGTTTCGATACTCCTTTCTTTCCATACTTATAGGCATCGTTATTGCCGGGGCAATCGTCACCAGCCTGTGCCTTATTGGCTGGCGTGGGGCAGTAATCGCAGGCGTGGGGCTTAGCATTACAGCAATTCTGGCCTGGCGAAGAACATAAATCTGGCATATGGTATTTATTGACACCCCCCATCCATCAAAGTATAATTTTTACAAGACATGCGAATAAAGTTGAATCCAGAGCAATTAAATCACCTGGCACAACAGCTCCCTTTCGAAGTGTTGCTGGAGCAATCCAGAGATGTTAGAGGCTTCCTGGAAATATTAGGGCATAACATGCCCTGGAATGAAACAGGACTGAGCAAGTTTGGTGACCCTGTCAGAAAACCAAACAGGATAGCTTTTTCTGTCGATTCAGTTGATGGTGGCTACGTTTGCGATGTACATCCCGCTTTTGCATGTTATGTTTCCACCCTCCTGACAATGGACTCAAAAGACTCTCAATCCTGAGAGCAACATTGTTAACTACAACTTGTTAAATCATGGGCCGTTAGCTCAGTTGGCAGAGCACCTGACTTTTAATCAGGGTGTCGTGGGTTCGAATCCCTCACGGCCTACCAGACAGTGCTTCTGGGCCAGCAACTCCTGAATCCGGGTAAGCTTCAGCCGATCAGCCTTGAGCCACTGCTCAACCTGGTCAGCCCAGGGCTCAAGCACCTCGTTGGTGGGTACCGCTACCTGATGCGGGCCGGCTTTGTTCAACTGTACCATGGTAATCAGTTGAGACTCGCCTAAGGGTGGCCCATCATGCACCAGACCACAGCTTTTTGCCGTCAGAATGTACTTTCGAATCGTGTTGCGGGCCAGTCCGGTTGACCTCGTTATTTCTCGGATGCCACGACCTGCCTGACATTGTCTTACTACTTCTGTAATCTCCACTCGGGAAACCTCCTTGTATGCCATTGCCACTCCTTTCTAATAAGTCTGCGGCAATGGTAGCTTATTTTTTTCCGGGTGGGTCAAAGATCCTGGTTAAGGTGGGTCAATGTTGGTGGTTAAAAGCCTGTTTTCTGGGTCAAAGTTTGTGGTTTTTCACACATAAGAAATCGCTTACAATAAATGACCTGAGTTATATTGTTGTCTATCAGCCTACTTGATAACTTTGAGTTTGCCCTATTCACTCAAAACCAAGTATATTATAGCGCCCGCAGTACTGACTAACAATAACTTTGCTCTGGATTATCCTTATGATTCGTGGAATGATTTGTATTGCACAAACCGTTAGAAAGTGCAGTCAAATAGACTGGCGGCTTCAGAACCAGGCTATTATCAACACTATTCCAAATACGACTATGCTAGGCGGAACACTAGCCATCCCAGATTACCCAGAGAGAACGGAGGGGGCTAAGAATTACAGTACACTGCCCAGATACTTGTCGAAATGAGCTTTGACAAAATAGCCATGAGAGAATAGCATTATTATGTCCATTGGGGATTGATACGGTTCCGTGCCAACAATGAATTAAGATGGATAACGCAACATATTCTCCTCAGTATTCATCAAGTCATGCCCTTGTCATAGGCATAAACGACTACCAGTCTGCTGCCCCGTTGGGCTATGCGATAAATGATGCAGAGGCAATTGCCCAACTCCTTATTGACAAGTTTGGTTTTGATGGAGAGAATGTTCTCTTGCTTACTGATGCGAACGCGACCAGGGCCCGTATCATAGATTCCTTTCTCTCATACGCGAGTAAGTCCGATGTAAATGACAGGATACTCTTTTTCTTCGCCGGACATGGGTATACTGTTTCTGGTCGCCGAGGCGAAGTCGGATTATTAGTACCTTACAATGGCGAACCACGAAACCTATCCACGCTCATTAGATGGGATGAACTAACGAGAAATGCAGAGCTGATACCGGCTAAGCATGTGCTCTTTGTGATGGACGCATGCTACGGCGGACTTGCGATCACACGGCCATTGGCACCTGGTAGCATGCGATTCCTCAAGGACATGCTGTTGCGGTACTCTCGCCAAGTGCTCACCGCAGGTAAAGCCAATGAAATCGTAGCTGATGCTGGTGGTCCCATACCCGGTCATTCCGTTTTCACTGGACATTTTATTGAGGCGCTTGAAGGTAAAGCAGCAAGCGGGGATGGAATAATCACTGCAAATGGTGTAATGGCATATGTCTATGAACGCGTTGCAAGAGACCAACAATCACACCAAACCCCTCATTATGGGTTCATTGATGGCGATGGCGATTTAATTTTCAAAGCACCAATACTCGACTCACCCAGGAAGGAGGAAGAGAAGGATGAAGACATGCTTATAGCCGTTCCTTCCTCTATGCCAATGGCGAATATAGGTGCATCAGGAAACGTAGTCAATGTGACAAAGGAGTATCTCTCAGATAGTCGCTACACAATTAAGCTTCATGACCTAGTCGTTCAGGAACTGCGAGAGGTTCTACTTCAAACATCTGAAGACAATTTCGTGGTTCAGGGTATCAACTGGTCACTTCAGGAATTCACATGCCGACTTAAGGAGTACGAGCGGATAGTTGATGATTTGCTACGTATCCTATCCTGTATTGCCTACTGGGGGAAGCAGGAACATCTAACAATGCTTAAGATGGCATTGATGCGTTTGACAGATCGGCTAGAAACGAAGAGCGGTCTCGCTGTTTGGCAGGCTCTGCGCTGGTATCCCACTATGCTCCTTTTCTATGGGGCGGGAATTTCAGCATTAGCATCTGACAGATACGACAATCTAGCCGCAATATTGTTGACTAGGGTTGGATCCTCGCGTTCCGCTACCTCCTCGACTCCACTTACCCTTGCGATCGGTGAAGCCACTACAAAGCTGCATGACATGTTCAAACAACTTCCAGGCCATGAGCGCCAATATGTCCCTCGTAGCGAATATCTATTCAAACTACTTCAGCCAACTTTGGACGACCTATTATTCTTAGGGCGAAATTACGAGCAGGACTTCGATCGATTTGAAGTGTTATTGGCTTTAGTTCATGCTGATTTGGAATCCAAGGAGTCACGTGGTATCTGGGGCCCTCCTGGAAGATTCGGCTGGAAATTCCACCATTATGATGTAAATCCCTTAAAAGACCTTATCGCTGATGCAAACGGACAAAAGGAATCATGGGGCCCACTTAAAGCAGGGCTGTTTGGAGGAGATTACACTCGCTTTGGAAAAATCGCTAGTGAATACACTACACTTATCACACGTCTAAACTGGTTTTAGTATCTATTGTCAGCGAAATTGGCGCGACTTCGTATTGGAAACTTCAAGTAGTCAAAATGTATTTGTTGGCGATGTTGAGCTTATTGAACATTTGCCAAATTTGTGTAATCCAGAAATAGTTCATTCTATGGAAAACCAGCTAGTTAAAAAGGCGTGTTGGATTTCATGCTTGAAGGCTATGCTTGATAATCTGACTCGAATAAGGACCCTTTTTGCAGAGACTATTATAGGTAAGAGGATACAGAACAAATACACTTCTGGGTAATTATTACTCTAAAGGGATTAGATTAAAACCTGAAGCTAAATAAGCAGTCAATTATATGGCGACTGCGGTGTCTACAATGGGTTGTAAATTAAAGGCAGGATATCAAATAAGCACTATACTTACTATTCCAAGGATAAGTCCTATCATCAAACCCATTTTAGTAAGTGAGTATCGTTTGTTCAACCGTTGACATTTAAAAATCCTCTTTATACTTACTGCGAGTTTACTAAAAGAGTTATCCTGGTCCTCAGGGTCAGTAAATCCTATCCATGCAGCAACTGTGAATACCAATAAGCTCAATAACGATAATACCTTCACCAAACAAATCATTTCTGCGACCTCCATGTGCGTTAAGATTAATTGCCTAGTCCATTATAACAGTGGAGCCAATAATTTGAGCAGGATAGGATAGGTATTGATATTGTGTCGGTTTCCCGTCACACGCCTAACGATAAAACGTGAAACCATTCTACAAAAAAGGACAGATTTTGCCCTAGAGATAACATTTCGTCACTTTGTTACTACGACGGAAGCATCACACTGCAAAAAGCAACCTAGAGTACACAGGGACCTACCCCCCAAAAAGTAGTCCAGTCTTAATGTTAGACTAGGGCTTGATGGACTTGCCCCCTTTTCTATACCGGTTGCAGTGAAAACAAAAAAGTTCTTCAGAAATATAGGGCATTGCCCAAGCTTGAAAGTAGGGATATAATGATTACTGTTTGGAGATGGTACTAAAACGGGGGCACCCCATATTCTATACCTGTCTCTCCATAACTGAGTTGCATGAAGCTCTATCCCTGATTTGTAGAGATACATAAAGTGAAAAGAGTACATAATAGTGACCTTATGTTTTTAGCAAGCACAGCAATGAAATTTGCTGAGCTTCCGCCTGAAGAAGACATCTACCAGTTTATAGGAGAGCAGCTAAGAGAACTCACTGGCAACTCTATTGTTGTCATAAGTTCGTTTGATGAAGTGTCTAATAGCTTCTGTGTCCGATCAATTGTGGGAATTGGACAGCACATGGACGCTTTTCTTGAGACTATGGGACGACACCCTGTTGGAATGACTACCTCGATAAATGACAAAGCAAGACTTGGGCTCATCAGTGGCAAGCTGGTGAAAGTCCCTGGAGGCCTGTATGAATTTTCTTTTGGGGAAATACCAAATTCCGTTTGCCATGCGATTGAGCAGCTTCTTGATTTAGGTGACATATATGATATTGGTTTTACCTGGAAAGGAAAATTATTTGGCAGCGCCGCCATCCTTACACGCAAGGGAACTAAATTGGAGAATCCAAGCGTTATAGAGACATTTATAACCCAGGCATCGGTAGCACTGCAGCGCTGGCAGGCAGAGAAGGCATTACAGCAGGCTAGTGACGATTTAGAAATGAAGGTAAGGAAGCGAACTGCGGAGCTAACAAAAGCTAACGAAGCACTACGGGTTGAGATCACCAAGCGCAAGCGGACAGAAGAGGAACTCAAACAGACCACAGAGAAGCTGCTAAAGGCCTTGGAAGACACCATCCAAGCCATGGCTATGATAATCGAAATGAAGGATCCCTATACTGCCGGTCATCAGCGACGGGTAACTCAACTTGCCAACGCCATAGCCAAGAAGATGGGCCTTTCAGAAGATCAGATTAGTGCACTCCACTTGGCTGGACTCATTCATGATGTCGGCAAGGTACATATACCTGCTGAGATTCTCGCCAACCCTAATGGGTTATCTGAAGCAGAATTCAGCATCATTAAGACACATCCGTCAGTCGGCTACGAAATATTGAAGGCTATAGAATTTCCATGGCCCATTGCCCAAATTGTGCATCAACATCATGAAAGGGTGGATGGCTCGGGGTATCCTTTAGGTCTATCAGGTGAGGATATTCTTCTGGAAGCAAGAATCTTAGCTGTCGCTGATGTTGTTGAAGCTATGTCCTCTCACCGACCTTACCGACCAGCTTTGGGTATAGATAAGGCTTTGTCAGAAATTACACAAAAGAAAGCTGTTCTTTATGACGCCAACGTGGTGGACACTTGTCTATGGCTTTTTACCGAGAAGTCGTTTAAGTTTGAGTGAAAGACGAAGTCACAGTCTTCATCAAATAGAGATCGCATCTGTGTATTTTCATTGGCACTTCTTGGCTGAACAATTGGGCGTTTTGTTGAATGGCCAGCTTTGCTGCTCCTGTCGTTGCCGCGAGAGAAATGTCAGGGTAAAATAGGATCTTAGGGAGAAGTTCCGATCCTGTTTGGGGAGGAACCCAAAGCAGATTATCTTTAAGGTAACATCCCGGACCGATTCTGCAATTAGGTAACAAAACGGGCTTTTGTTACCTATGCGCATCCTGGAATGGCTTAATGGGTTGACAGTAATTACGACCTGCTCAAAGGTTATTTATTCCCCGTTGTGCACTGCCCGTATTTTATTACTCAGGCTATTGATATTACTCTTTTTAGTTAAAAAGTCCAGGCATCTACTGCCCTAAGCAATAGCTTTGTGTAGCTCTGTATCCTCGTAGGCATCTTGCAGGCAGAGCAGAATCTCACGCCAGTCGTCATCCTGCACTCCTTCCTGAAGCAAAGCTTTGTAACGACGCCATGCAAGCAGATACAGTATCCAGAATTGAACCGCGGTAATTTTGATTTCAATTGGTTCAGCAGTTTTAGTCATTGCAACCACCCCAACGATTTAATCTTACTATAGAGTCTATCCTGTCAGCAATTCTTTCTTGGGCTCTAATAAGTATTGATAACATTGAAGAAGAGCCCTGTTTGAATTTTGCTATATAAATCTGGAGTTCTGTAAGCATAGAAGATGTCCTGAGT